>WAJW01000137.1 GCA_015523685.1 Archaeoglobaceae archaeon | reverse complement strand
TACTAGACCCCTCTCACACGATTACGGTTGGCTTCCTGAAGAGAGGATGATAGGTCTTTCAGGTGAAAAAGTACGTCCAAATTTGCTAATTTCTATCGGTGTCTCTGGTCAGATACAGCATGTGGTGGGTATTATCAATTCAAAAATAATTGTGAGTATAAACAAAGATCATGATGCGCCAATTATAGAACATGCTGATTATGCGATCGTTGGAGACTTATATCACATCGTTCCGGAGATTCTAAAAAGGATTGGCAGTGATTTAAAGTAACAATAAAGAAATTCAGTTCGAGACAGCTTTTTAGATTTACCATCAATCAGAAAATTTAATCACATCCACTTGGATTGGGTCATGCGACATTTGCGACGCTTCACTAAGGTGAAATGTGATGACAAAGTATTAACATATCATAATTATTAATCGTTAATTTTTTAAAATAATGAGAAATGTTGATGACATGGGATATATAGTAAGTATCGACACAGGAGGGACATTTACTGATGGTATTATTGTCGGAAATGGAAAAGGAATTGTAAAACTAAAAGTCGATACAACCCCACACGATTTAACAGTGTGCTTTATGGAATGCATAAAAAAAAGTAGTGAAAAACTTGGATATGAAGACATTTCAAACTTCCTTGAAAACACCGACGTCATCAAGTGGTCATCCACAATAGCCTCCAATATTGTAGCAGAAAAAAAAGGTCCTAAAATCGGACTTATTACATCTCAGGATTTGAAAGAAGATGTATTGAGTAGCCCAATTATGCAGTTATTAAAAAAAGAAAATGTATTTTTCATAAAAAAACCAGTGAATAGTGAAGAGATCCTAAAAGTCCTGAAAAAACTACTTGAGAACGGTGTCAGAAGGATTTGCATCGCATTGAACAATAGCTTTTATGATAGTTCTGACGAAGAAACGATAAAAAGAATAATAGAAGAACAATATCCTGACCATTATCTTGGATATGTTCCTATTCTTTTAGGAAGTGATATATGTAAACATCCAGATTCAATGACCAGAATCCATTATTCAGTCCTAAATTCTTATGTCCACGGACCAATGGCAGCGTCTCTGTTCAAAGCAGAAGATCAATTGATGTCTTATGGATTTGATAGACCAATTCTGATAGGTCACATAAATGGAGGAGTAGCTAGGATTGCAAAAACTAAGCCAGTTGACACGATAGAGAGTGGTCCAATATTTGGAATTCATGCTAGTGCTTATTTCGCAGAAATTTACAACATCCAAAATGCAGTAACAATTGACATAGGTGGAACAACAACAAAAATAGGATACATAAAGGATGGTAAACCGGCAACAAATAAGGAACCTGAGATATTCGGAATCCCAATAAAAATTCCGCTTGTCGATTTGCAAAGCATTGCACTAGGTGGTGGTAGTGTTGTTAAAGTGAAAAACGGATCTCTGACTATTGGACCAGAAAGTCAGGGAGCATTTCCGGGACCTGCTTGTTACGGATTAGGCGGAGATAAGGCAACGCTCACTGATGCTCTTCTTTTGGCAGGCTATTTAGATCCAGAGTATTTTGCTGGAGGAGCGCGAAAACTGCTCGTTGACGAATCAAAGCTCGTATTCAGGGAAATTTCAGAAAATTTAGGTCTTGACCTTGAGGAGACACTTCATACAGTAATTGAGAAAGCATATAACATGGTCTCTGAGGTGATTAAACCTGTGATTGGTGAAAAGGCACTTTTTGCATTTGGTGGGAATGGGGGATTGTTTGGATGTGCAGTCGCAGAAATGATCGGATCTGAGAAAGTCCTTATTTTCTCTTTAAGCTCCGTATTCAGTGCCTTTGGTTGTGCTATTGCCGATATAATGCATAGCTATGAATACGTCTTAAGCTCTAACTCAGATGAAATGGATGAAAAAGTACTACGCGAGTTGTACCAAGAGGCGCTTAGGGATATGGAGGGAGAGGGGCTTGATGTTTCAAAAGTAAATGTGGTTTTGGAAATAGAAACCGAAGAGGGACAGATCTTAGAAGTCCCATATTCACAAGACTTTTCAAAGATCAAGAGATCTATGGATGCCAAAACATTTGAGATTGCGAGACTTAAGGCGTATTATCCCTCCCCTAAACCGATATTGCAAAAATATGAGTATGAGGGTGAGGAACCCATCAAAGCGTCTAAAGGCTTTAGAGACATACTCTGGAAGGGAGAGTGGACAAGAGCGAAGATATACGACTGGGATCTATTGAAAACAGGAAACGTTGTTGAAGGACCAGCTATTCTAGAGAGTGCTGACACAACTTATCTTATTCCAGAAGGTTGGAATGTAAGAGTTGACGAGTATAGAAATGGGGTTGTCGAGGTGATTAGATGAAGCAAAGGCTGATTGTTACTGAATATCTCGAGATAGATCTAGAAAGTGAAACTTGGCATTGTCGAGTTTGTGGAAAAGAACTTATTTCTGCAAGGGAGAACTACAAAAAAGGTTGCTTGATTTTTGAGAGAGATCCTAGAGAAATCCACAACCCGGTAATCGATGCAGAATTCAATTTCGCACCAGATCCAAATTGGATAAGAATCGTAGAATTTTATTGTCCAAGTTGTGGAACACAAATTGAGACTGAATATCTCCCACCAGGGCATCCAATAACTCACGACATAGAGTTAGATATCGACAAACTGAAAGATAAACTGAAAAAAGGAGAATTAAAGATAGAAGATGGGAGGTTGGTGAGAATATGAACTCTATTGACATAGATGTTGGAGGGACGTTTACAGATATGGTTATGAACTATAACGGTCAGATGATTCTTAAAAAGACTCCAACGACTCCTCATGACTTGTCTGAATGCTTTATTAGAGTTATTGAAGAAGGAGCCAAAGAATTAAAATTAGGTTTAGGAGATATTCTCCCTGAAATAGAGATTGTGAGATATTCTACAACAGTAGCAATGAATAGATTGATCGAGAGAAGAGGGCCTCGACTTGGGTTGATTACTACTGAAGGATTTGAGGACACTATTTTGATAGGCAAGGGGGCACAATGGACAGATGGCACAACAGTTACAGAAAGAAGAAATCTTGCTGTTCAAGACAAACCAAAACCTCTAATTCCAAGAGAATTGATTGTCGGTGTAAAGGAAAGAATCGACTCGTTTGGCAATATTGTAAGACCTCTAGATGAAAAAGATGTCAGAGAGAAGGTTAGATACCTTATAAACAAAGGAGTAAGAGGGTTTGTAGTCTCTCTCCTTTTTTCTCCTGTAAATCCAGTACACGAGAGAAGAATCAGAGAGATTATAAGAGAAGAATTTAAAGAGTACTACTTGGGGTATCTCCCAGTCGTGTTGTCAAATGAGGTTGTTGGCAGAATAGGAGAATACGAAAGAACAATGACAGCAATTCTCGACGCATACCTACATGCAAGTATGCAGATGGAACTCTCTGCAATGTGGGATAGGTTGAGAGAATTTGGATACAACGGTCCATTCATGTTAATCCACAATACTGGAGGGATGGCGGAAGTTTTCAAGACCGATGCAGTAAAAACCTATAATGCTGGACCTGTATCGGCTTTGATAGGTGGTTACCATGTGGGAAATCAGCTTGGTTTTAAAAATATAGTTGTGAGCGATGTAGGTGGGACAAGCTTTGACATAGGTTTAGTGGTAGAGGCAGACGTAAGAAACTATGAGTTTAGACCTATAATAGACAGATGGCTTGTAGCCATGACCATGTTACAATCGATGTCGATTGGGGCTGGTGGGGGGAGTATAGCTTGGATTAACGAGGTACTGGGCACTTTAGAGGTTGGACCACAAAGTGCAGGAGCATATCCAGGACCAGTTTGTTATGATTTTGGAGGTACAGAACCAACTGTCACTGATGCCAATCTACTACTTGGATATCTAAATCCAAGATTCTATTTCGGTGGAAGAATGAAATTAAACATAGAGAAGGCAAAAAAAGCTATAAAAGAAAAAATAGGTGACCAATTAGGGATGGACGTTATAGAAGCTGCATATGCGATTAGAAAAATTGTAGATAACAATATGGGCGCGGCAATACGGAAACAAATACACCTGAGAGGTTTCAATCCGGAGGAATTCGTGATATTTGCTCTTGGTGGAGGAGGTCCAACTCATGTCGCTGGATACATGCAAGAGATACCCAAAGCAATAATATTCCCAACATCTCCTGTATTCTCGGCATGGGGTAGTTCAGTTATGGATATCTCACATATTTACGAACTCTCAAGAAAGATCAAGTTGGTAGAACCTATAACTCAAGAACCTCTAAGAAATTTCGACGAATTCAACAGCATCGTAAACAATCTAATGGAAAAAGCTAAAATGGATTTGGAGGGAGAAGGCTTACCAATTGATCAAGCTATTTTCAGCTTAGAGCTAGATATGCTCTATGGGGGCCAGGTTCAGAGAAAAAGAGTTAGCTCACCTGTTTTGTTTATTAAAAGTAAAGAAGATATCGAGGCGATATGTGAGGAGTGCGATAAAGAGTTTAGTGAAGCCTTTAGTCCATTGGTGGTTAATAGACCAGGAGGCGTATTTGTAGAAAATTTTGTTTTAACAGTAAGAATCCCAACACAAAAGCCAAAGCTTCCTGAGTACGAGATTGAGAGTCAGGATCCATCCAAAGCACTGAAAGGTAAGAGAGACGTTTATTGGGGGAACGAAGGATTTCTAGAGACAAATGTGTATAATTTTGATATGCTGAAGTCAGGAAATGTAATCGAAGGTCCAGCAATAATAGAAGCAGAATACACTACAGTTGTTGTTCCACCCGATTTTGTATTTAGCATTAATAGACATGGATTGGGAGAGTTAAAAAGGAGGTGAATAGAATGTGGCCAAGTCCTGAGGAGAAACTTAAATGGATAAAACCTGAACCTCCTTCTGAGGAGGAAAAAAGATGCTCTGAAAAATTAGAACCTGGAGATTATGAAATAGGTTTCGAAAGAACGAATAACTTTTTAGATGAAGCGCTGGAAGTAGCCATGAGAACCTCCAGAAGTTCTTTTGGAGTAGCTGGAGATGCTATAGTGGCAGTTTTCACAGCTAAAGGTGACTTAGCTAACTCAATTTCAGGAACGTACCTTCATGCAATAATACAACCAATCTTAATAAAATTTATTAGAAAGAGGTATAGTACAAACCCTGGAATAAAGGACGGAGATATATGGTTTACAAACGATGCTGCATATGGTGGGATACATAACCCAGATCAAGTTGTTCTTATGCCTGTTTTCTATGAAGATAAATTAGTTGCTTGGACAGGAGCAGCCTTTCATTCAACTGAGACTGGAGCTATTGAACCAGGTGGTATGCCTATTGCAGCTAAGTCAAGATTTGAAGAGGGCATGAATTTTCCACCCATAAAAGTAGGGGAAAACTATGAATTAAAGGAAGATTTCATAGAAACCATAACAGCTTATGGTGTAAGAGATCCAGAAAGACTCGTATTAGATTTACGAGCTAGAGCAGCAGCAGCCGATAGAGCTAGGATCCGACTAATAGAGATGATAGAAAGAGAGGGGCTAGATTACACTATAGGACTTTTAAGAAAAATGCTGGAAGTTGCTGAGGAAGGTGCAAGGAGAAAGATCAGTATGTTTCCTGATGGAAAGTATAGATGTGTGACTTTCGGAGATTCGGTGGGACCTGAATTAGGGTTAGTTAGAAATTGCTACCTTACCCTAATAAAAGAAGATGATCGTTTAATATTTGATTTCACAGGTACAGGTCCTGAAACGCCCTACTCCTACAATGCACATGTGCAATGTATTGTTGGACATGTAGCAAACTTTGTTTACGAACACATATTTTATGATTTGCCAATGAGTAGCGCAACTTTTGCTCCAATAGACTTTATCATCCCAAAAGGAACCTGCTACAATCCTGACATTAGAGCAGCAACTAGCAATTCCGTAATGATTGCTACTGGGGTTATGAGCGCTCTTCACAATGTATTTGCAAAGATGATATTTTCAACCAAAGATATGTGGCATCAAGTAACAGCATCTAATGCAAATGCTGGAAACGGTCTGGCTATAGCCGGAATAAATCAATGGGGAAGATTGTTTGCTGATATGCTTGCTTTTGCTCTAAATACCGAGGGTCAAGGAGGAAGACCAACCAAAGATGGTATGAATGCTTATGGTTTTTCTTGGTGTCTCGCTGGTCGCGCTCCTAATACTGAAGAAGTTGAGAATGAGGACCCAATTCTAATACTGATGTCTAATCATTGGACAGATTCCAGTGGTCATGGAAAATTCAGAGGAGGAGCAGGAACTGTACAGCTTGTTGTCTTACACCAATTTGTAGATCAAATATTTTTCATGGCTATTTCAGACAATAGCAAGGTTCCAACAGTTCAACCACTTTTTGGAGGTTATGCTCCTTCTACAGTTCCAGGGATAAGTGTCAAAAATGTTGATGTTGTTGAACTTCTTAAAGAAGGAGAAGATATACCTTTAGATGATCTATATGAGATTATTTTAGCTTTAAGATCGTTTATAACCATTTCAGGGTCTCTTTCGAGAGGATCGCCGTATCCTG
>WAJW01000136.1 GCA_015523685.1 Archaeoglobaceae archaeon | reverse complement strand
GCCTGAAGATCATCACTTCCCACAACCCTGAAGACATAATCATCTCCGGACTCGCTTATCTTCCCCGCTGTTGCAGATGGAGAGATTATAACAACCTGATGGTCGTTCACGTACTTTGTGACAGCGAGAGTCTCACTGGAAGTCATGGGACCAACAACAACCTTCACACCCTCAACCTCAACCAGCTTCTTCATGGCCTCTACAGCCTTTGCCGGGTCTGTTGCAGCATCCTCGAATATCAGCTCAACCTTCTTTCCTCCAATGCCACCCATTGCATCGAATTCCTTTTTGGCCAGTTCTGACCCGAGTTTCATCTTCTGTCCTATAGATCCGAGATCACCACTCAGATCGAGCAGAACACCCACCTTTATGACCTCAGGCTGTTTCGGTGCTGGAGCGGGAGTCGCAGAAGGAGTGGGCTTTTCTTCGGGAGTCTCTGTCTTACCGCTCTGCTCAGCACATCCCAGTGTGAACGCTGCCAGAATTATAAGGACTCCGGCTATAACCAGCAGTTTTCCTCCTTTTTTAATTTTGGACACCCCCTGTCGAAATTTTTATTAAAGAATATTCGTGCTGTCATGTTTCATTAAAGATATATATTGTTTCCTGTAAGAGACTCTTATTGGCACGAGGGAGGTATGTGATTTGGACAGGATATCCGTGTTCATGGAAGAAGAGTCGTTAACGTGTTTAAGAATTCTGCACAACTGGAAGACAGGTAAATTCGGGTTCATTGCGACAAAGGACTGGGAGGATGTCACTTGGAGGGACTACAACAGGGAATTTACATTCACCACTCTGCTTTCACCCATTGAAGCAGTAGGCGGCTCTGAACTTCTCGGTATGATGGAGGATTACGGGTTGAAGGAGCATATCGAGCATATAAAAGAACTTATCAGGGCCGGAAAGCATGAGGGGATAGAATATTTCCATAACGGCACCATGGGTATAAGCTTTGTTCACTGCATGCATTCCAGCAGACTTGCGGTTAATAACTCTCTCCATGTTATAAGGGCTGGAGGAATAAGGAGGCACAATCCCGGGGAGGACGAAAAGGAGATCATCCTCGATGGCCTTAATCTTGCAAGGGCAATGTCCTACAAGAATGCGGCAGGGGATATACCCGTTGGTGGATCAAAGATTGTCGTTGTGAGCGACCCCATAGATACGGGCGATCTGGATAGAATAGGTTTTATGGCTTACTGCCTCGACAGAACGAGAACCCTCACAGGGCCAGATATGGGTTTTACACCTGAGCATGCGGATGTGATGGGAAAGTACACCAGATACGTTACCGGTGGAACTGCTGGACGTCTTGGTCCGACCGGGATTGCAGCTGCATATGGGGTTTTCCTCGCTCTGAGAGAGGCTGTCAGATTCAGGTTCGGTCAGAACAGTCTCAGGGGAATAACAGTTGCGGTACAGGGTGTGGGTGCTCTGGGATATGCTCTTGCAGGGCATCTGATTAAGGCTGGTGCAGATCTCATTATTGCAGACCCGGACGAAACCAGAATCGCCAGAATAAAGAGGGAATACAGGGGAAAGAATATAGATGTGGTCGAGCCTGAGGAAATTTATACGGTTGATGCCCGGGTTTTCTCTCCCTGTGCAGTTGGGGGAGTCATAACTGAAGACAGGATAAAGGATTTCAATTTTGAGATTATAATCGGTGGGGCGAACAATCAGCTATCCGCCAAAAGCAGGGAAGAGGAGATAGAACTTTCAAGAAAGCTTCAGGATGAGGGAATTCTCTTCCAGATCGACTGGATGCACAACATCGGTGGAGTGCTCTCGGGATGGGAGGAGTTCATAAGCGGAGAAAATGCAAGCTATGAGACAGTTAAGAGGAAAATTGAAGTGATATGTGGTGATGGAACAAGAAAAAATCTCGAGATGGCCGAGAGAGAAGGACTGACCCCAACAGAAATGGCTTATAAAACGGTGGAGAGTAAGATATTCTGATCACGGGACGAGTCTCTGCCTGTCTCTCGGGAAGAGGACTGCTTCTCTAATATTCTGAAGATCGAGCATTGTCATCACAAGCCTCTCACATCCGAGACCCCAACCCGCATGGGGGGGCATACCATATCTGAATGCCTTGAGATAGAACTCAAAGCTTTCAGGAGAGAGGTTCTGCTCTCTGAGTCTTTTTTCCAGCAATTCCGGATCATGAATTCTCTGGGCACCTGAGGCAAGTTCAAGGCGGGGATGCATGAGATCAAAGGCCCTGCAAATCTCCGGATTATCTTCATATGGCATTGAGTAATATGGTTTGATGTGTGTGGGCCAGTCCACTATAAAATAATGCTGTCCCATGTG
>WAJW01000135.1 GCA_015523685.1 Archaeoglobaceae archaeon | reverse complement strand
TAGCAGAAGTTTGCACCACCCATTTGGGTTATGATTTGACTGTATTTTGTCGGGTATCCCTTAGTGTCTTGAGACACGCTCACCTTTATACAATCTATATGCTGGGAATATGCTGCTTTTATTTTTGTTTTAGGTTTTTATTCTGGTTTCACAATCCTCTCCGATTCCCTTTATATCTTTCTTTAATATTATTTCGTTCCCAGATAGTCTGAAAGTCTGTAAAAGTGAGTGTGCCATTTCTGTCTTTTTACCGGGACAACCATTAAGCTGAATTTAAAAAGATGAGATTATTCAAAATCATCGAAATTATGAAGTAAGAGAGAGTTAATGTGATTCATCCTCGTTCCAGCACATCCTTACCAACTTCCTCCAGAAATCTGCATGTCTTTTCGACGTATGTGAAACATTTCACCTCAATTACACCTCTCTTTATGAGATCCATCAGATTCGCCTTTGCAATATCCCCCACCTCATCGGGCCTTATTATATCGAACTGAATCAGATCCGAACACTCTATGCTTCCGTATTCTCCCTCGAAGCGATCAAAAAATTCAATCACCTTTCTTGCAATGGCATCCTTCTTCTCCTTCCGATCCATATCCAGCTTGCTGTATATCATCCCGATACCCATGGTACACCCCACAAGTGCCCCGCAAATGGAACCCCTGCACATGCCTGCCCCAAATCCGCTTGCAATATCGGGTATGGCAGAACATTCTATTCCGTAGTGATCACTTACAGCCTTGACTATTGACTCTGCACAGTTGTATTCACCCTCAAAGTATTTTCTGGCAGATTCACAGAGCATGGCCTCCAGATTTCCGGTTCAGTATAAAAAGATTTGGTTCATAAACCAACAATAGATAATTGATTACCGATAACTTTAAATGATGTCAGGGTAACCAAAGATTGTGATTATTATTGTAAAAACCAGGCAGGTGTTGTGATGAGAATAGGCATCGATGTTGGTGGGACATTTACGGACGTGGTTCTGGTAGATGATGCTACGGGAAAAATTGCCTATACAAAGACGCTGACCACTCCGCGTGACCTGACTGAAGGAGTGCTCAGGGGAATCAAAAAGGTGATAGAGACTGCGGGAGCAAACATTGAAGATCTGGATCATATTGTCCATGGAACAACCGTTGGGACTAACGCCCTGATTGAGAGAAAAGGAGCAAAAACCGGGTTGATTACAACAAAGGGCTTCATAGATGTGCTCGAGATAGGGAGATTTCAGAGACCCCAGGAAGGACTTTACGATATATTTGTCGATAATCCCGAGCCACTCGTTCCGAGATATCTGAGGAAAGGGGTTGAAGAGAGAATAAACAGTAAAGGAGAGGTTGTGAAAGAGCTTGACGAAGATTCAGTGAGGGAAGTTGTGGAATTTTTCAGAGATGAGGGTGTTGAATCAATAGCCGTCTCTCTCCTTTTCTCCTTTGCCAATCCTGCACATGAGATCAGAATAAGGGAGATAATAAATGAGCTTTATCCTGAAGCATATGTTTCCCTTTCCTCGGAAATAAGTCCCGAATTCAGGGAATATGAGAGGACGAGCACCACAGTGCTGAACGCCTATCTTCAGCCAATTCTGGAGAGGTATATAGACAGGCTTTCTGCGAAACTGAGGGAAGAGTACAATCTCGAGGACTTGAGAATAATGCTCGCACACGGTGGAATAATGCCAGCAGAAACCGCCAAAAAGCATGCGGTGACGATCGTTAATTCCGGGCCAGCAGGTGGTGTTCTTGCAGGTACGTTCATTGGCAGACTCGTGGGTTCCGACAATGTTATTACCGTGGACATGGGAGGGACGAGTTTTGACATCTGTCTCATTGAGAAGGGCCAGCCTGTGGTGACCACGGAAGGGAAGTTCGAAGGTTATCCGGTCAAGGTGCCCATAATTGACGTCAACGCAATCGGTGCAGGTGGAGGCAGTATAGCGAGGGTGGATAGCTCTGGAATGCTCAATGTCGGGCCTGAATCTGCCGGGGCTGATCCGGGGCCTGCCTGCTACGGAAGGGGTGGAGAGGAGCCTACAGTTACGGATGCAAATGTCGTACTGAGGAGGATCTCACCTGAAAGTTTCCTGGGTGGAGAGATGGGTCTCGATGCAGATAAGGCAAAGAAGGCAGTGGAAAAGGTCTCATCAAGGCTTGGTATGAGTGTTGAAGAGGCTGCAGCAGGAATAATAAGGGTGGCAGATGCAAAGATGGAAAAGGGAATTTCGGTAAGTTCAACAGAAAAGGGCTATGATCTCAGGGAGTTCAGCCTCATTGCCTTCGGGGGAGCGGGACCATTACATGCTGTCCAGATCGCACAGGATCTAAAAATACCCCGTGTTGTCATACCTCCCCTGCCTTCCGACTTCTCGGCTTTCGGCCTTCTTGTGGCAGACATCAAGCACGACTATGTGAAGAGCTACATAGTGAGCGAAGAGAGGGTGGACCTTGAGCTCCTCCAGAGATACTTTGAGGAACTGGAAGAAAGGGCCGTTAACCAGCTCAGAAAGGAGGGTGTGGCAGAAGAGGATATCAATGTTCAGTGGAGCATGGACATGAGATATGTCGGTCAGAGCTACGAGATAAACATCCCCGTCGAGAGGGGTTTCAGATTCACAGAGGAGTCATTCGGGAAGATAGTTGAGAGATTCCACAACAGGCATCAGCAGAAATACGAGTATAGCTCAAGGGATGAGAAAACGGAAATTGTCAATCTGAGAGTCACTTCCATAGGGAAAACACCTGACATAAAACTGAGAAAACTTGAAAAGGGAGGCAGAGACCCGGGAAAAGCCCTGAAATATGAGAGAGAGGTATGGTTTAACAGCGATTTTGTTACCGTGCCCATTTACGACAGGGCCAGGCTTCTAAGCGGGAACGTACTGCCAGGCCCGTGTGTTGTGGAAGAGGAGTTCTCCACCACGATAATCCATCCGGGATGGAAGGGAATGGTGGATGACTTTGGTAATCTCGTAATTGAGAGGAGTGAGTGAAATGAGTGGAGTGGATCCCATAACAATGCAGGTTGTCAGGTACGCCCTTGAGCAGATTGCGGATGAGATGGGGTATACCCTCGTGAGGACGGGGAGGTCCACCATAATAAAGGAGATAATGGACATCACCTGTGCGGTTTTCGATGAGGGTGGTAGAACCATTGCACAGGCGCACCATGCGCCCATGCTTCTGACGGGATTTGAGATAACGATGAAAGAGCTTGTTAAAAGATTCCCTCCGGAAAAACTCGATGAAGGGGATGTTATAATCTCCAACGACCCCTACATGGGCGGTCAGCACATCATGGACATGCAGACATTCGCTCCAGTTCACTTCAACGGTGAGCTTGTTGGATTTGTCGGAAACATCGCCCATATGGCCGACATGGGTGGAGCAGCACCGGGTGGCGTTGCAGGTGGAATGACGGAGATCTTCATGGAAGGACTGAGAATGCCCATGGTCAAGCTCTACAAGAAATTCAAAGAAGATGAAGAGATACTTGCAATTTTGAAAAACAACATCAGGGTTCCGGATAAAACACTTGGTGACATCAGAGCACAGGTCTCGGCCAACTATGTTGGTGTCAGAAAGATTCAGGAGCTTTACAACAAGTACGGTGCTGAAACCATCAGAGGTTGTCTATCCGCACTCCTCGAATACTCTGAAAGAAGAATGAGGGAGGGAATAGAGAAATTACAGGATGGGAAATACACCGGCGAGGTGTTCATAGACAATGATGGAGTTACGGACGACCCGATACCCATAAGGGTGAACATAACGATAAAGGGGGATGAGGTGAAGGTCGATTTTAAAGGTACTGCAAAGCAGGTGAAAGGGAACATCAACTGCCCGATTGCAACAACCCACGCAGCTGTCTATTACTCCATCATAGCGGTTGTCGATCCTCACATACCCACCAATTCGGGCTGTTACAAACCCATCACGGTTGAGGCCGAGGAGGGTCTTATCGTCAATCCAAAACTGCCTGCTGCGGTTGCAGCCCGAACCAACTGTTCTCAGAAGATCACCGAAGCCATGATGAAGGCACTTTCCGAGGCTGCTCCTGACAGGGTTATGGCAGGAAGCCACGGTCAGATATCCACCTGCGGATTCAGCGGATTCTATCCGGATGGGAGAAGATGGGTATACACGGAAATTCAGGGTGGAGGTGCAGGTGCCAGGCCCACGAAAGACGGGAAAGATGGTCAGGATTCACATCTCGCCCGATTCATGAACACACCTATCGAGGCAATAGAAACAGAATATCCGGTGATGATAGAGATGTACGAGTTCATCCCTGATTCAGGAGGTGCTGGTAAATTCAGAGGGGCTCTCGGTCTGAGGAGGGACATCCGATTCCTGACTGATGAGGTGACATTTGCAAGGTATGGAGACAGTCAGGAATTTCCACCTCATGGTCTGTTCGGAGGTAAAACCGGTGCTCCTGGAAGGTTCATTCTGAATCCCGATGGTGAGGCTGTCAGACTCAAATCCAAAGGCATCAGCACCCTGAAGAAAAATGATGTCGTGAGCCTCAGACTCCCGGGCGGGGGAGGATACGGGGACCCCAGGGAGAGGGATTTTGCCCTGATTGAGAGGGATGTGAGAGATGGGAAAGTGACAATCGAGGGTGCAAGGAGAGACTATCTCGTGGTCATAGACGAGAGAACCCTGAAGGTGGATGTTGAAAAAACACGGGAGTTGAGGAGTAAAGCATGAAATTCAGCAGGGATGGAGTGAGGTTTGAGGAGGGAAGGATAGAGCTGAAAGATATAAGATACCTTCTCATAAGACCCGAGACCCTCGCCTCACTCCATAAATCCCTACTGAAGGAAGCCGGATGGGAGAAGGCCAGAGATATAATGATGTCCGGTGGATACTCCGGTGGTAGAGCGTCTGCGGAGAAGTTCACCAGAGAACTCGGACTTTCTGGCAGGGAAATCATTGAATTTATGTGCGATATGGGTGGATTTCTCGGATGGGGAAAGATGGAAGGAGAGATGAATGAAAGAAGTATGCGAATAAGAGTGTATGACTCACCCTTTGCAGAAGCTTATGGTAAAAGCGATAGAGGAGTCTGTCATCTGATAGAGGGCGTATTTAAGGGAATTGGAGACATCATTTTCGGAGATTCAATTTCAGAGGAGGTCAGATGCATTGCGAAGGGTGATGAATACTGTGAAATTGAAGTGAGAAAAAGGTGATGGGTATGGATTTTAACTTTACGGAAGAGCAGGAAATATTCAGGAGAACCCTGAGAGAGTTTGTGGAGAAGAAGGTAAAGCCTGTTGCAGATGAAATTGACAGAAAGGATGAGTTTCCTGAAGAACTCTTCAAGGGACTCGCAGAACTGGGATGCTTTGGATTGAGGTATCCTGAGGAATATGGAGGGGTTAATGCAGACAGAGTAACATTTTCCATTTTCTGCGAGGAGGTTGCAAGAGGTTCCCTTGCCCTTGCAGCAAGCGCTACAATGCAGGCTTTCATGGGAACACACTTCATAGCAAAATTTGGAACAGAAGAAATGAAAGAGAAATTCCTCATACCGGCGATAAAAGGGGAGAAAAAGGGAGTCATATGCATGACAGAGCCAAATGCGGGCTCAGATCTTGGAAACCTCTCCACGACTGCAGTTAAGGATGGAGATGAATACGTATTAAACGGAGTCAAGACCTGGATAACAAACGCCCCCCTTGCAGATTTCTTCACGGTTGCCGCCAGAACAAGCAAGGGAAAGGGAATGGAAGGTATAGACTTCTTTTTTGTGGAGAAAGACACCCCCGGAGTGGAACTGGGAAGAAACATAGAGAAAATGGGTCTTCATGGAACCAGAACATCTGAAGTTGTTCTGAAGGATGTGAGGGTCCCGGTGGAAAATCTGCTGGGAGAAAAAGAGGGGATGGGGCATCTGTATCTTAGAGATATTCTGGCTGAAATAAGAATTATGACAGGTGCTCTCAGCCTCGGAGCAGGTCAGGCTGTTCTGGAAGATGCGATTCAGTACGCAAAAGAGAGGGTCCAGTTTGGAAGGCCGATAGGCAAATTCCAGGCGATTAGATTCAAACTGGCTGAAATAGCCACTGAACTCGAGGCAGCGAGGTGGCTCGTTTACTATTCCGCCTGGCTGATTGATCAGGGCAAACAGCCGATCAAAGAGGCGAGCATGGCCAAGCTCTTTGCAAGCGAAACTGCAGTTAAAGCTGCAGATGAAGCATCAAGGGTTTTTGCAAGCTACGGTTTCTCAAAAGATCATGCGGTGGAGCGATACTACAGGGATGTGAGGTTCCTTCTGATAGGAGGGGGCACATCCGAAATACTGAAGCTGATAATAGGTGGGGAACTCGGACTCTGAGGTGATGCGGATGGGAAGAAAACCGAGAATTCTGATTGCCAAACCCGGGCTTGATGGTCATGACAGGGGGGCCAAAGTCATCGCCCTTGCTCTGCGTGATGCGGGTTTTGATGTTATCTACACGGGATTGCATCAGAGCATAGATGACATAGTTAACGCTGCGGTTCAGGAGGATGTCGATGTAATAGGTCTCAGCATCTATTCGGGTGTTCATGTTCCCGCTACAAAGGAGCTTATGGAGAAGCTGAAGGAAGCCGGGCTCGATGATATAACCGTTATTGTGGGTGGAAACATCCCGCCAAAAGACAGAAAGGTCCTCCTCGATCTTGGTGTTGCAGGGGTGTTCCCCACAGGAACGAGATTTGAAGAGATTGTTGAGTTTATAAAGAACAGGGTGAATGGAGATGGCGAAGGAAATTAAAGAAGAAGATCTCAGAAAGGTTGTCCTTGAATCAGGAATTGAGGTAAAGCCGATCTACAGACCTGAAGACATTGCCCACATCGACTACAAGAGGGACATAGGTGACCCCGGAGAGTTTCCCTTCACAAGAGGAATTCACAGATTCATGTACAGATATCGACCATGGACCATGAGACAGTATTCCGGGTTTGGAACTCCCGAGGACACCAACAGGAGATTCAAATTTCTCATCGAGCACGGACAGAACGCTCTGAACGTTGCATTTGATCTTCCGACCCAGAATGGGCTTGATTCCGACGACCCCCTTGCAAAATGGGAAGTCGGAAGAGTGGGCATGGCGGTGGACACTCTTAAAGACATGGAAATAGCATTTGATGGGATCCCCATAGACAGAATAAGCACATCTCTCACCATAAACGCCACTGCACCTATAATTCTCGCCATGTACTTTGTAGTTGCGGAAAAGCAGGGAGTCAGCCTGAAAGACGTGAGGGCGACACCGCAAAATGACATTCTGAAAGAGATCATAGGTAGAGGAGCCTGGATATTCCCTGTGGAGCCATCTGTCAAGCTGGTATGTGATATAATTGAATTCTGTGCCAGAAATGCTCCCAAGGTCTATCCCGTGAGTGTCTGCGGGTATCATATCAGGGAGAGCGGAGCGACTCCAGCCCAGGAGATAGGTTATGCATTTGAAATTGCAAAAACGTACATAGACAGGGTCCTCGAGAGAGGTCTGAAGGTGGATGACTTTGTTCCAAGGTTCTCCTTCAACTTCGACATATTTGGAAATATGTTTGAACAGATAGCCAAGCTCAGGGCGGGGAGGAGGCTCTGGGCGAAGATAATAAGGGATGAATACGGTGCCAAAAATCCACGCTCGATGCAGTTGAAAATGATTGCGGGTGGAGGAGGTGCCGGTCTAACATACGAACAGCCGGAGAACAATATCGTCAGGGCTGCATACTACGCCCTTGTTTCTGCCCTGAGCGGTACCCAGACGATGGCTCTCTGCACATTTGATGAGGCGTACACAATACCCTCTGAAAAGGCATCTCTTCTGGCCCTGAGAACAATGCAGATACTGATGGAGGAAACCGGTGTATGCGATACCGTCGATCCCCTTGGAGGCTCTTACTACATAGAATGGCTCACCTCGGAGATGGAGAAGAAGATAATTGAGGTGATGCAGGAGGTCAGGGACTGGGGAGGAATGATGAATGCCGTAGAGAAGGGTTACATTCAGGCAAAGATCGCCAGACAGGCTTATGAATACGAGAGGAAGATACAGAGTGGAGAGATAGTTAAGGTGGGAGTGAACAAGTACAGATCTGAGAAGGAAGAGGAAAGGGAGATAGAACTCTACGACCTCGACCTGGAAGCCGTGAAAAGGCAGATACAGAGGCTTAAAGAGGTGAAAAACGAGAGAGACAATTCAAAGGTTAAGAGATGTCTTGAAGACCTCAGAAAAGCGATAAAGAGAGATGAGAACCTCATGCCATACATAATGGATGCTGTAGAGGCGTACGCCACCGTCGGGGAGATAACAAAGGTTCTGAAAGAGGAGTATGGGGTGTTCACCGAGCCACCCATATTCTGAGGTGTTCACAATGAAAGCTCTTGAAGGCGTAAGAATCCTCGATCTCACAAGGATGCTCGCAGGACCGTTTGCCACAATGATACTGGGAGATCTTGGAGCGGAAGTGATAAAGATTGAGGATCCCGGAAAGGGAGATCCAACGAGAGAGATAGGTCCTTTTTTTGTGGATGGTATGAGCGCATATTTCATCAGCATAAACAGAAATAAAAAGAGTCTCACACTCGACCTGAAGTCAGATGAGGGGAGAAGGATCTTCTATGAGCTGGTCAAAAAATCTGACGTTGTAATTGACAACTTCAGACCGGGAGTTCATGAGAGACTCGGAATAGAGTACGAAAAACTCAGAAGAGTGAATCCAAAGATCATCTGCTGCTCCATTTCCGCATACGGAAATGAGGGGCCAAAAAAGGATCATCCTGCCTTTGATCTGGCCATTCAGGCCTACAGTGGAGCCATGAGTGTAACCGGGGAGAGAGACGGTGCACCGGTCAGAATGGGCATTCCAATAGGTGACCTGGCAGGAGGACTCTACGGTGCAATAAGTGTACTCGCTGCCCTGAACGAGAGGCAGAGGACGGGAAGAGGAGCCAGAATAGAGCTGAGCCTCCTTGACTGCACCTTCTCCCTCTTAACCTACATGGTGCAGTACTATCTTTCAGCGGGATACGTCACTGAACGGGTGGGATCGGGACATCCATCAATTGTCCCCTACAGGGCATACCAGACTAAAGATGGGTTCATGGTGATAGCTGTTTTCACAGAGAGAATCTGGGAGAACTTCTGTTCGGCCATAGGGCTGGAAGATCTCGCCAGAGATCCAAGATTCGAAAGTAATTCAAAGAGGGTCGAAAACAGGGATGAACTTGATAAAATCCTGAGTGAGAGATTCCTTGAAAAAACAACAGACGAATGGCTGGAGATTCTAAATTCAAGAGGTGTTCCGTGTTCACCCATAAACACCATCGACAGAGTGGTGGAGGATGAGCAGATAAGACTCAGGAACATGATCGTCGAATTCACCCATCCTTCCTACGGTAAGGTGAAAACAATGGGAACCCCGGTGAAAATAGAAGGGGAAAAGGAGGAATTTGCTCCTGCTCCCGAACTTGGAGAACACACAGAGGAGATTCTGAAAAACATTTTGAACATCGGAGACAGTGAAATCGGGAGATTGAAGGAAAAGGGAATTGTTTAGGAGGACTGATCTGTGAATATTGAAAGGAAGGTCATTGAAATTCTCAAAATTTTATCCGAGCATAGTGATCCTGTTGGAGCAAGATACATAGCCACAAGGTTGAGGGAAAGGGGCATAAACCTGACCGAGCAGGCAGTGAGATACCACCTGAGAATCCTGGATGAGAGGGGCCTCACAAAGAACTACGGATTGAAGGGTAGAGTCATAACAGAGAAAGGGAGGAGGGAAATAGAAAAGGGTAATATCGCCGATAGAATCGGATACGGTCTCGGGAGAATCCATGAATGCATCTTCTACGCAGATTTTGATCCTGAAAGAGGAAGGGGCAAGGTTATTGCAAATCTTGCAGTTTTCCCTGAAAACAGATTGGTCGATGTTGTGGAGGTCTTCAGGAAATGTGGAGATAAGGGGCTTGCTTTCAGCAAGATGGTTTCTCTTGAACCTGAATTACCATTTGCTGGAGAGGGGGAGATAGGGCTGTACTACCTGTCAAGCTTCACCCTTGATTCCATTTTAATGCGGAATGGCATCGCAAGTGTTCTTAGATTTGCTGGATCAATAGAGATGTCCGATTTCGAACTGAAGAGATTCACCCAGGTAATAGGATTTGAGGAATCATCCATAACCGCTCTTGATCTTTTCATTCAGAGGATGTTCACCAAGAGAGAGCCAGATCTCATAAACAGGGGTGATGGAGAGATATTCGGGATATACAGGGAGATTCCGTTCGTTGCGAGAAACAGGGTAAGAGAGATCATGGATGCTCTTTCTGAAATAAACATCTCGCCCATATACAGGATAGGAGAACTGGATGATGCGGTCTGTGGTGTCCCCCCCAGGGGGGTGAACAAGGTGGGGTTCGTGTGTGTTGGACCGTCAACACCGATTGGAATTCTCAGATCCGAGGGCGTGGATATAGAGGTCCACGTCTCACAGGAAATACTTGAATTCGATAGATTTGTGGACGTTGGAGATCTGGAGGTGATGAATTGAAGAAGCTTGTTTTTAACTCAGACCTCTGCACAGGATGCAGAGCCTGCGAGCTGGCATGCAGTTTTATAAATGAGGGTCTCTTTTCACCATCCAAATCAAGGATAAGGGTGGTGAAATTTGACAGGGAAGGCGTGGATGTTCCCACTGGATGTGAGCACTGCGAGAACGCCCCATGTGAAATGGTATGTCCTGTCAAAGCCATTTACAGGGATGAGGACACATGGGCAATGATTCTCGACCCGGACATCTGCATTGGATGCAAGAGGTGCATGATCGCGTGCCCCTTTGGAGCCATAGGATTCGATGAGGAGCGAAAGGTGTTTTTCAAATGTGATCTATGTCGTGGAGATCCCGAATGTGTAAAATGGTGTTTCACAAAGGCGGTTGATTACACAGATGAACTCCACGTTGATCATATGAAGCAGGTTAAAAGGGCGAGAAAGGAGGCTGCCGCAAAATCTCGCGCGAGGGGTCTGTGATGGAGAAGATGTATGCATATGCGGGAAAAACACTCAAAGTGGATCTGACCAGGGGAAAGGTCCATTCAGAGCGACTTGACAAAACTCTCGCCAGGAGATTTCTTGGTGGAAGAGGATTGAATGGAAAGCTTCTTTTCGATATGGTGGGACCCGAAGTTGATCCTCTGAGTCCCGACAATGTTCTGCTTGTTGCTTCGGGTCCGATCAACGGACTTCTGGGATTAACAACGGGGAGACTGGATGTAACAGCACTATCTCCACTGACTGGGATCTTCGGAAATTCAAATGCGGGAACAAATCTTGCCCCCGAACTGAAATATGCGGGATACGACAACATAATCATCACAGGGAGATCTGAAAAACCCGTGTATCTGCTGATAGAGGACGATCATGTTGAGTTGGTCGATGCGTCAGACCTGTGGGGGAGAGGTATTTTCGAGACAACGGATATACTTAAGGAGAGGCACGATGACGTTAAGGTGGGTGCGGTAGGCCCGGCAGCAGAAAATCAGGTGCTTTACGGAAGCATAATTTTTGATTACTGGGATGCAGCGGGAAGAGCAGGAATGGGTACCGTGATGGCATCGAAAAATCTGAAAGCAATTGCGGTAAGCGGAACGGGTTCTCTTGAGGTTGCCGACCCCGGGAGATACTATGAGGCAATACAGGATGCATGGCTTGCCCTGATGAACGATCTTGGCTTTAAAACACAGGAACATTCGGTTCTCGGTACTGCGGTCTGCGTTGGATGGGGTAATGCACAGGGATGGCTCCCCACAAGAAATTTCAGGGAGTCTTATTTTGAAGATGCAGACAAGATAAGTGGAGAGGAGTTCAGGGACAGGTTTTCGACAAAAGAGGCACCAATTCCAGCGGGGAGGGCATGCATGTCCTGCCCAAACAGATGCAAGAGATATGGAATCATAAGAACCGGAAAGTATGCAGGGACAAGGGGTAATATAGAATACGAGTCCATAGCTGCTTTTGGCAGTAAGTGCGGTGTGAGTGATTTTGATGCCGTTTTCCATGCGAACATGATCGCAAACGATTATGGCATGGATGCGGTTTCATGTGGAAACATGATAGCCACATTCATGGAACTCATGGAGGTTGGGTTGATTGACAGAGAACATGTAGATGGGCTGGATCTCAGATTCGGCAATGCAGATGCAATGGTGGAAGCGATACACAGGATAGCGAGGAGAGAGGGAAGGCTTGGGGAGCTTGGAGGTCTGGGTTCCTACCTGGCAACCAGAGCCATATCAGACGAGGCAACATATTACACTTCAAATGTGAAAGGAATGGATTCCATTGCCTGCGATCCGAGAGGTGCCAAGGGATTCGGATTTGCCTACGCTGTTGCAAGCAGGGGATCTGATCACCTCAGGGCCCATCCAGTCTTTGAGATGATAAAACTTCCACCCGAAGTGGGGAAAGAGCTTTTCGGTAATGAGGAGGCTGTTAATCTCAGAAAATACGGTGGAAAAGCTGAAATGATTGCGTGGCATGAGGAGCTCGGAGCAATAACAGATTCCATAGGCTCGTGCAGATTCATGCACGCAAGCTACTATGCCCAGTATCCGGTGCCCGAGATACTTCACAGAGTATTCAACATGAAGGGAGAGGTTCATTCCATCAAATACCATGAATGGATCTCAGCTGCGACAGGATGGGATATATCCTATGAGGAGCTTCTGAATATAGGAAAAAGAATCATAAATGTGGAGAGAGCGTTCAACCTCAGGAGGGGCATAAGAAGAAAGGATGACACGCTTCCAGAAAGATTCTTCAGGGATAAGGTACCCAAGGGACCGGCGAAGGGAGAGGTGTTTTCAAGAAAGATGTTCAAAAAACTCCTCGATAGATACTATGAGCTGAGAGGCTGGGATCTGAAAACCGGACTTATCAAAAAAGAAACACTTCAACAGCTTGAACTCGATGATGTGCTTGAGATTCTTGAAAAGGAGGGGCTGGTGGTATAATGCCACTCTGTAAGACATGCGGAAAGAGGATAGATCTCTCACAGCCAGGAGTCAGGGTGAACGTGTGCTGGAAATGCGGGAAGACCTTCTGTGACCTTCATTTTGACAAAAGTAAAAATCTCTGCAACAGATGTCTTGGCTTGAGCAGGGAGGAAATGGAGGCCAGAAAAGGAGCAAAAATCTCCTTTATACGAGGGTGAATCTGTTTGATGGTCAGAATAAGGTATCTGGGTTACTTTTCCCAGATTACCGGAAAAAGAGAGGAGAGGCTGAGTGTTGAAGATGGAATAACAGCAGGAGAACTGATGAAGACCCTCGAGGCCAGATACGGCAGGGAGATGAGAGAGGCATTTCAGAGGGCTTACCGGGGTGTGGTGCTGATTGTCAATGGAAAGGAGGTGGACAGAGACCATAAACTGTCCCACGGAGATGAGATAGCCATCTCCTTTCCTGCAGGCGGTGGTTCTGGACTTGAATCATTTTTCAACCCATCCTCAATAGCCGTTTTTGGCGCAACATCCAGTGAGAAGAAGCTCGGTTTTACTCTATTCAAAAACATTGCCGACAATTTCGAGGGAGAACTGTACCCAATCAATCCAAAGGAGAAAGAGATCCTCGGATGGAGGGCTTACAGTTCAATACTCGAGGTTGAGGCCGACGTTGAACTTGCAGTTCTCTCCATCCCGGGGAAATATGTTCTGTCTGCAGTGGAGGACTGTGCAAGCAAGGGTGTGAGGGCATGCCTGATTCTTTCTGCTGGGTTCGGAGAGACGGGGGAAGAGGGAAGGGCAATCCAGGACAAACTCGCTGAAATTGCAGGAAAGAGCGGGATGAGAATAGTTGGACCCAACTGCATGGGAATACTTGACACCCACACCGGACTCAATGCAAGCTATTTCTGGGATGTCCCAATGGAAAAAGGGAACGTTGCATTCATATCACAGAGTGGAGCTTTTGGAGGTGTTGCACTCCACTATGCCAGAACCAATGGGCTGAAATTCAGCAAATTCGTAAGCATAGGGAATATGGCCGATGTGAGTTACATCGAGCTCATGGAGTATCTGAGAGAGGATGAGACCACTGATGTGATAATGCTCCTTCTTGAGGGTGTCAAACAGGGTAAAAGGTTTATGGAGACCCTGAAGTCAGTTACACCTGAAAAACCCGTTCTCATTTACAAAATAGGTCGCACATCGGCGGGAACGAGAGCTGCTATGTCCCATACAGGTTCAATGGCAGGTGAATACAGAGTATTCGAGTCTGCATGCAGACAGGGAGGAGGGATGATTTTCAGGGAGTTTGAAAAGATGCTCGACTCTGCATACGTGCTTTCAAATCAGCCCCTACCTGAATCAGATGGCATTGCCATTGTTACTATAAGTGGTGGTCCGGGAGTTGCGGTGAGCGATCTCTGTGAAGAGCTCGGAGTTTCTGTGCCTGAATTCGACGAAGAACTTAAAGCAAGGCTTAAAAATGCTGTCTCACCCATTGCTGCTATATCAAATCCCCTTGACATGACCCCTGCCACACCCTTTGACGCCTACTACGACTGCTTTGATGCGGTCCTGTCTGCCCCATATGTGGGTGGAGTGATAGCCATCAACGTTGGCCTGGACTCAAGGGAGTTTGGAGATTCAGCTGTTAGGGCCTCAAGAAAACACAAAAAACCCGTGATCGCATACGTGATCGATGATCCCGAAATTGAGAGGATCTTCAAAAATGCCGGGATTCCCATTCTCCCCTCTCCCGAAAGATGCGCTTTCGCATTTCATTCTCTCATAAAATATGCAAAACTGAGAGGTGTTCTTGATGAAAGATTACATGTTCAATGAAAAAATGGAACGGATGGACAGGAGAAAACTCAGGGAGATTCAGCTTGAGAGATTGAAAAGAAGCGTTCATGTCTCCTACGAGAACATCCCGTATTACAGAAGGAAAATGAAGGATGTCGGTGTGAAGCCTGAAGACATAAAAACTCTGGATGACATCAGGAAACTTCCCTTCATGGAAAAAAAGGATCTCAGGAAGAACTATCCCTTCGGTCTTCTTGCAGTGCCCGTTGAAGATGTTGTCGAACTCCATGCATCTTCAGGTACAACCGGAAAACCCACCACCGTGTTCTACACTCTAAATGATCTGGATGTATGGGGAGAGGTGATGGCGAGATGTCTGGCCATGTCAGGCCTGACAAAAAAGGATATATTTCAGAACCCCATCCCTTACGGTCTTTTTACCGGAGCCTTTGGATTTCACTACGGAGCAAGGAAAATAGGTGCTCTGATCGTACCCAGCAGTGGAGGGGAAACCGAGAGACAGATAACCCTGATGAGGGACTACGGAACAACATTTATGTCCGGGGTGATAAGCTATGCCCTTCATCTTGCCAAAACCGCGATAAACATGGGGATAGACCCCTCGAAGGATCTCAAAGTGAGGGCGGGGCTTTTTGGAGCTGAAACATTCACCGAAGGGCTGAGAAAGAGGATGAACGACCTCTGGGACATGGATGCCCACAACGTTTATGGCCTGAGTGAGATGTGCGGTCCCGGAGTTTCAACTGACTGTGATCTTCACGATGGTCTCCATCTCTGGGAGGATCATTTCTATTTAGAATGCATAGATCCCCAGACTGGAGAGCCTGTTGAGCCTGAGGAGAAGGGAGAACTTGTCATATCAACTCTTACAAAAGAGGCCATGCCCATTCTGAGATACAGAACCAAGGATCTTGCGATTGTTTACGACGTGAAAGAATGTGATTGCGGAAGAACCCACGTAAAGCATTCCACCATAATAGGGAGAACAGACGACATGATAATTGTCAGCGGAACAAACATATTTCCAAGCCAGATCGAAGAGGCACTGATGAGGCATCAGAAAGGAGGAGTCAACTACAGGATAATCGTTGATAAGAACGGATTTCTGGATGTTATGACGGTGGAGGTTGAATCATTGAAGGCATTGCCTGAAGATGAAAAAAGGAAGCTTGCGGGATACTACGAGAAGGAGATCAAAAACATAACCGGCTTCAGACCCAGAGTTAAGATCGTGGACCCGGGGACAATAAAACAGGAAGGTATCAAGGCAAAACGGGTATTGGATCTCAGAAAAGACAGGCTCGGGGATATGTGATGTTGAACGCCAGCCCTCTATCCCTTTTTTTCAATCACCGGTACGATCCTGTCCCTTAAAACATCGTGCATCCCCGAGGGAGTCATCCGGAGAAAGGGAAGAGACGAGAAGGTAAGAAACCCCGAGGTGAGAAGGGGTGACTCCAGCCCTGTTATGTCCCTCAGGGGCTGTTCAAACTCCTCAAGCTTTTCCGATAGTTCCGGTATGCTCATTGAAGAGGCTATTCCACCTGCATCCATCTGAAGGACTTCTGTCACCTCATCGTGAATGTATGCGAATCCTCCCTTCATTTTTACCACCTCATTGACAGCACTGGCCATTGCAGATGGGGATCTGCCGATTATCATGAGATTGTGGCAGTCCTGGGAGAACGATGATGCAAACCCATCTATCTCAAAACCTTTAACCGCACCGAAGGGGCTCATCTTTCCTCTCCACCTGTCAATTAGCCTTATCAGAGAAATCCAATCGGGAAGACCATCTTCGATTTCAATCCTCCCGGCCCTCGTGATTGTTCTGTCCACAATATCCATGTAGTTGAGGATTCCACCTTCAACCTTTAATGCGAAATCGTCAGGTTTGAATACCATATCTGCCATTGAGTTCCTGATCCTCTCCGGGATCTCAATTCCACGCTCTTCAACAGCAAGACCACCATTTCTGACAGTGAACTCTCCACCTATGACAACATGCTCCGGGATGGGATTTGAAATACTCTTCACAAGAACGATATCTGCAGAATAACCGGGCTTTATGACACCGAGATCATTAAGCCCGAAGTACTCAGCCGGATTTTTTGTTACCATTCTTATCGCATGTATGGGATCAAGACCGAGCTCCACAGCTCTGGAAACAACATGATCCATGTAACCGAATCTTACTATGTCTCTTGGATCGAGCCAGTCAGGAGAGAGCATGATCATGTCAAATATGTCTTCATGCCCGATTATCTCAGGGATTATTCTTTCCATCTCCCTCCTTATGGAGCCCTCCCTTATGATAACATGTATCCCTGCATCAATCTTTTCAAATACCTCTTCAGCAGTAATAGATTCATGACACGAGGTGATTCCTGCCTCAGCCAGTTTTCTTATCTTATCACCCCTCGCCCCCGCCATATGACCCTCCACGGTCTTTCCATATTTCCTCGCTATCTCTATCTTTTTCATCATTACCGGGTCATTTCTGAGAACCCTCATCCATGATATCACCTCTCCCAGCCCCACAACACGATCATGTCTCATGAGCATTTCAATATCCTCAGGGGAGAGCTTCTCCTCTCCCTCCACATGGGGGTTCTGTGGAGTTATCGAGCCAACGGTGTAGAATATCCTGAAGGGTGTTAAATCGGCAAGAGAGATCAGGAACTCCACTCCATACCTGCCAAAAATATTCGCAAATTCATGGGTTTCGGTTATGGCTGAGGTGACCCCATGAAGCATGGCATAATATGAGACAGAAAGAGGAGTGTAAAAGACCTCAAGATGGGCATGTGGGTCAATCATACCCGGAATCGCATACATTGAGTCACAATCAAAGTTCTCCTCGCCCTCAAGGCCCTCTCCAATATCCATTATTCTTCCATTTTCAACAAGAATGTCCCGGGGTTCAGTGATATCGTGTTTCTCAACATCCACGACCCTGCAATTGCGGAGACAGAGTTTCATGATAGATGGGACATGGGTAAAATATTTAAACAATTCTAATTCTCTCCCTCTGCCCGAAATCTCATTTAACAGGTGATTTGAATGAGGGTGGTCATAATAGGTGGTGGAGCAGCCGGAATGAGCACTGCATCAAGAATAAAGAGGCTCAAACCCGAATACGAGGTTGTCGTTATCGAGAGAACTTCTCATGTCAGTCATGCTCCATGTGGCGTCCCCTACTATATAGAAGGATTCTGCAAAAATCTGGGTGACCTTACATACTATCCTCCAGAGTATTTCAGGGAAAAAAGGGGAATAGACGTTCGCACCGAAACCAGTGCTGTTGAGATAGAACAGGGCAGAATCTTTGTGGAAAGTCGAGGGAAAGAGGAGAGCATCGAATGGGACAGTCTTGTAATAGCCACTGGAGCCCGCCCCCGCATACCTGATATAGAAGGAAAAGATCTCGAGGGTGTGTTTACAATAGACTCCATTGATGATGGATTTCGTATAAAGAGGGAGCTGGCAAAACACCGAAGGGTCGTCATTGTGGGTGCAGGATACATAGAGACCGGGCTCATTGAAGCCCTTATTGCCCTCAATAAAGAAGTGACCGTCATAGAGAAGGAGCCTCAGGTTCTGCCCCAGGTTGATCCAGAGGTTGCAAAAGTGCTGGAAAGGGAGATCTCGGAGCATGCGGAGGTGAGAACGGGAGAGGAGGTTGTGGCCATAGAGGGCAGGGAGAGAGTTGAAAAAATCGTCACGGACAGGAATGAATATCACACCGAAATGGTCATTCTGGCAACGGGTGTTGAGCCCAATGTGGAACTTGCGAGAGATCTTGGAGTAAAACTTGGTGAAACGGGAGCAATTTTTACTGACTCCCGAATGAGAACCAATGTTGAAAACGTGTATGCAGCAGGAGATTGTGCAGAAACCGTGCATATGGTCAGCGGGAAGAGGGTCTGGATTCCTCTTGCACCTGCAGCAAACAGGATGGGTTATGTGGCGGGAGCCAACATAGCTGGAGCTGATCTGAAATTTCCGGGGGTTGCCGGCACTGCTTTAACAAAATTCTTCGATCTTCAGATTGGTAAAACAGGATTGAATGAAAAAGAAGCGAAACTTCACGGATTCGATCCCGTTTCGGCAATCATTGAAACCAAAACCAGACCCAGATACTATCCCGGTGGGAAGGAGATAATGGTAAAACTGATTGCTGACAGAAGTGGATTGCTTCTGGGCACACAGATTGTGGGATACGAGGGTGTGCCAGGAAGAGTCAGAACAATTTCAGCATTTTTGCAGAAAAAGGCAACCGTTGAGGATCTGTTTTTTGCAGATCTTGCCTACTTCCCCCAGTTCGGTCCCGTGTGGGACCCCCTTATAATCTCCTCAAGACAGCTTCTTAAAAAACTCTGATCTGAATGATGGTGACCGCCTGTATTTAACCTCTGATTGCATTCAAAAGTTTTTTATAAACCCCAATGTCTCGTTATAACTGATGGCACAGAATGTGGCGGGTTTTGCAGAAGAATATCAGGTTGGTGAAACACTCAAACAGTTCATATCAAATATGACAGAACATATTAACGGGCTGAAAAAGAACATACCAATTGAAGATGTCATCTCTTTTGTTGATCGGATTCTGAATTCCGAGACGATTTTCATCCTCGGTGCAGGGAGATCCGGGTTTGTCGCAAGAGCATTTGCAATGAGGCTGATGCACATGGGCTTCAGAGTGTATGTTGTGGGAGAGACCGTAACACCGAGAATTCAGGAAAACGATCTCCTTGTTGCGATTTCCGGAAGTGGAGAGACCACATCAGTCGTTGATCTGGCCAGAAAAGCAAAGAAGCATGTGGGATGTCAGATTGCCGCCATCACATCGAGGAGATCTTCAAAACTCGCAAGGCTTGCCGACATAAAGATAATTCTCAAAAGCAGAGATAAGAAGGCCCAGCCTAAGGGGAAAGATAAGGATATAGCACCTCTCGGAACAATGTTTGAAATTTCCGCTCTCATATTCCTTGACGGTCTTGTTGCCGAACTCATGAAGATCAAAAATCTGAGTGAAGAAGACCTGAGGAAAAAACATTCTGTGCTTGAATGAGGTGAATTCGATGAAACAAATCAGGAAATATCTCACAGAATTATCAAATGCCCATGGAATTTCCGGATATGAAGGGGGAGCAAGGGATATCATTTCAGGGTATCTGGAAAAACTTACTGACAGGGTGGAGATCGACGTTCTGGGTAACGTTGTGGGTATAAAAGAGGGTGATGGATTAAAGGTTATGATTGCTGCCCATATGGATGAAATCGGGTTCATGGTCAAGCACATTGATGATAGCGGTTTCATCAGATTTACCCCAATCGGTGGGTGGTTCTCACAGGTTGTTCTGAGTCAGAGGGTAATACTCCATACCGGGAAGGGAATGGTGTATGGTGTGGTGGGCTCGAAACCCCCTCATGTCATGAAGGAGGATGAGAAGGGCAAGGCGATCAAAATTGAGGATATGTTCATAGATGTGGGGGCAAAAAATAAAGAGGATGCGAAATCACTTGGCATTGAACCGGGAACGCCAGTAACACTGGACAGAGAAGTTGTCGATCTTGCAAACAACCGTGTAACAGGAAAGGCGTTTGACGACAGGGCAGGAGTTGCCATGATGCTGAGGGCTCTCGAGATGATGGAAACCGATGCAACCGTTTACGCAGTGGGAACCGTTCAGGAAGAGGTTGGATTGAAAGGAGCGAGAACATCAGCATTTGGCCTCAACCCTGATGTTGCAATTGTCGCTGAGGTAGGTATCCCCGCTGATCATCCAGGAATGGAGAAAAAATACTCCGATACAAAACTGGGTGAGGGGCCGATGATCACCGTGATTGATGCCGGGGGAAGAGGTTTGATAACACCAAGACCTGTTCTGGAATGGCTCAGAAAGACCGCCGAGGAGAACGGGATAAAATACCAGCTTGAAGTGGCTGAAGGTGGAACAACAGATGCGACGGTTATCCACCTCACCAGATCGGGAATTCCGGTGGGAGTTGTGGGGGTTCCGACGAGATACATTCATACACCGGTCGAAGTTTTGAGCCTGGAGGACTTGCTGAACGGTTCAAAACTGATAGCGAAAGCGGTTGAATCCGCAGATAAGTACTTCGGGAGAAAAGAATGAGTCTCGGCGAAGCACTTAAAGGAATAGTGAAAAAAATTGCAAGATCCACCAGAGTGGACAGATATTTTCTGGAAGAGGTCATCAGAGATGTTCAGAGGGCCCTTCTTCAGGCAGATGTCAATGTGAGGCATGTGATGAGCCTCACAAAAAGTCTCAGGGAAAAGATTCTTACGAGCGACATAACCACAAAACTCAATGTCAGAGAAGCTGTAATTAAAACTCTCTATGATGAGATTGTCTCAATTATAGGAGATGGAATGGATATCCCCCTGAAACCCCAGAAAATCATGCTTGTGGGATTGCAGGGGAGCGGTAAGACAACTACCGCCGGAAAACTTGCAATTTATTTCAAGAACAGGGGATTGAAGACAGGAGTTATATGTGCAGATACCTTCAGACCGGGTGCCTACGATCAGCTGAAACAGCTCGTCGAGAAGGAAGGGATAGGTTTCTTCGGGATTAAAAAAGAAAAGGATGCGGTAAAAATAGTGAAAGAGGGTTTGAGGACTCTGAAGGATTACAATGTAATTATCGTAGACACAGCGGGAAGACATGCCCTCGAAGATGATCTCATACAGGAGATGGTTCAGATAGACAGAGCACTTTCCCCAGATCAGAGATTCCTTGTGATAGATGCAGCGATAGGACAGCTTGCGGGAAAGCAGGCCAGTGCATTCCATGAGGCCGTCGGACTCACGGGCATAATAGTGACCAAGTTTGATGGAACCGCAAAGGGAGGTGGGGCTTTATCCGCAAGCAAGGAAACGGGAATTCCAATTGCATTTGTGGGAACGGGGGAAAGGCTTGACGATTTCGAAAAATTTGATCCTGAAAGATTTGTCTCCAGGTTGCTCGGTCTTGGAGACCTGAAGTCACTGCTGGAAAAGGCCGAAGAAGCACTAAAAGAGGAGGAAATAGATGCTGAAGCTTTCCTGAAGGGTAAATTCACGCTGAAGGAGATGTACAGACAGCTCGAAGCAATGAAAAAAATGGGGCCTGTTAGCCGGATTTTCGATATGCTTCCATTTGGGTTCAGTCTGGATATCAAGGATGACATGTTCGAGACCACGGAGGAGAAGATGAAAAAGTTCAGGGTTATAATGGATTCAATGACAGAAGAAGAACTGACAAACCCGAAGATCATAGACGGTTCAAGAATTCAGCGAATTGCAAGAGGTTCAGGAACATCTCCTTCTGAAGTGAGGGAACTGCTGAAGTATTATAAGACCATGAAGAATGTGATGAAAAGTCTCAGAGGGGGAAAGATACCCCTGAAAAAACTCATGAAAAGGCTCGGTGTATGATATGAGATCTGTTCTACCCTCAAAGGTATCTCACATTCTATCACCCCGCCTGACCGTCCTTGTCACAACAGGAAGAGAAGAGAGCAATGTGATGGCTGTTTCCTGGTGCACACCTGTATCCCACGACCCCCCTCTTGTCCTGATCTCGGTCAGTCCCGAGAGATACTCATACAGACTTTTAAAGGAACATGGAGAATTCGGCATAAACATCCCTCACAGGGATATGGTGGATGTTGTTTTCAGAGCAGGTACACAGAGTGGTAGCGAGATAGACAAATTTGAGCATCTGGGGCTAACTCCCATGAAGGCAAAGAAGATAGGTGTTCCACTGATAAAGGAATGTGTGGGGTTCATTGAATGCAGGGTTTCAGATGAATTCGTGACGGGGGATCACGTTTCCTTTGTTGGAGAGGTTCTCAGCGTTTATGTGATGGAAGAGTACTTCGATGAGAGAGGTATAACACCGGACGTGCTCCTCTACTGGAGGGATTCTCAGAGGAAGGACGATGTCTGGTGGTTCTGAAAACATTGGAGGAATCGATGAGGCGGGAAAGGGTTCTGTTATAGGACCCATGGTGATTGCTGGTGTTTCCTGCAGAAAAGACCTCATCCCTGAACTGAAAAATAACGGGATAAGAGATTCTAAAAGGCTCACTCCTAAACGGAGAAGGGAGTTATATGATTATATAAAGAAAAGAGCGGAATGTTTTGTAAAGATAATTGAAGCAGAAGAGATTGACAGGATGAGAGAGAAGAAAACGATGAATGAAATTCTCCTGTCGGGATTTGGTGAAATTGCTCATGGCCTTGAATGCTCTCAAATTTACGTAGACTCTCCAGATGTGGACAGAAAGAGATTCGGAAAGAGGCTTGAAGAGATGTGTGGAAGAAGGGTCTTTTCTCTCCACAGAGCCGATGAAACGGTAACTGTGGTGATGGCTGCATCGATAGTGGCCAAGGTGGAAAGAGATTCGATGGTGGAAAGGATCAAAGAGTCCTGTGGGGTTGATTTTGGAAGCGGGTATCCAGCAGACCCCAAAACAAGGAAATTTCTGAGTGAGTGCATGGACAGAGGCGAAATTCCCGACTTCATAAGAACCTCGTGGAGGACTCTCGATAGGATCAGAAATATGAAGTTCAGTACGAGAATAGAATCATGGCTGTAAGAGCCAGCAACATGCCCAGTCCCTGTCTCAAGGTTAACCGCTCATCCAGTACAAGCACTGCAAGTACAATGGTTATTAAGGGATAAAGTGCTGTCATTGTCACCACCACAGACGCCTTTCCCTTTGAAAGTGCCATAAGAAAGAAAAGTGAGCCGAGAGTTAGAGTAATTCCGGTAAGAAATCCAAAGAGTGCCCCGATTCCACTGACTTCAGGTCTAAAACCGAGAGAGAGTATTGCAACACCAACAAAAATTGTCCCGGCTATCTCGTAAATGAGAATGCTCACCGGATCTACGTAGTACCCTGCGATCTTAGGAAAGAAACCCCATAGTCCCCACAGAATAAGAGCAATTGAAGCATATATAAACCAGCCTTCTTTCAGCACCATAAATAGTGGATTATTCGTTTCCAAATAAAATCCTTGCAACCTCTGAGGGATAGCACGCCATGATATCCCGCTCTTCCTTAATCAAATTGAGCACATACTGTGTAGATGTCCTCTCCACTTCATCGATTTTTGCAATTGAATCTATAA
>WAJW01000134.1 GCA_015523685.1 Archaeoglobaceae archaeon | reverse complement strand
GGATGAGAGTCTGCTTTACAGGAAAAAATTCCTCGGTAAAACCAGAGATGATGAAATATACACGAGATGTGTGAAGATCATCCACAGAAATATCGTGAAACTCCTTAAGAAATTTCCTCCATCTCTATCCATAATAGATGGATTTACAGGAATACAGGGTGAAGGGCCCGTTAAAGGGGAGGAGGTAAAACTGGGTATATTCACAGCATCGGAGGATCCAGTGAGGGCGGATGCACTTATCTCCTGGGCCATGGGATTCAACCCGGAAGACATCGGTTATCTTTATATTGCCCACAGAGAAGGGCTCGGTAGCATAGAGATTGAAGATTATACAGGAGACAGCTACAGACACAGGGTGAGAAAATTCAGACCTCATCCGGATTTCGATTTACAGCTCAAATGGAAAGAAGAATTATAAAGGATAAAAACCAATACTATAAGTTATAAGGTGACAGGATGAAAACAGGTGTGTTTATCTGCCACTGTGGATTGAACATCGGAAGGGTTGTGAACATTCCAGAGCTCGTGGAATACACAAAAAAGCTGGATGGAGTGGACTTTGTAAAGGACATACAGTATGCATGCTCTGATTCTGGCCAGGAAGAGATAATCCAGGCGATTAAAGATGAAAAGCTTGAGAGGGTTGTGATAGCCGCATGTTCTCCAAAGATGCATGAGGTTACCTTCAGAAGAGCAGTGCACCAGGCTGGCCTTAACCCCTATCTCGTGGAGATTGCAAACATACGTGAGCAGTGCTCATGGGTGCATGGAGACAAGCCTAAGAGTGCCACAGATAAGGCAAAAGATCTGGTAAGAATGGCCGTCGCAAAGGCAAAACATCTGAAGCCCCTTCACAGGATCAAGAGGGAGATCACGAAAAAAGTGCTCGTCATAGGGGGAGGAGTTGCGGGAATCGAAGCGGCACTTGATCTTGCTGACTCGGGGACTCAGGTTTACCTCGTGGAGAAAAAACCCACAATTGGCGGACACATGGCCAGATTTAATGAGGTTTTTCCAAACAACGACTGCTCTATCTGCATTCTGGCACCCAAGATGTCCTGTGCCCTGACTCACAAGAACATTGAAGTTTTTACAAATGCAGAAGTCATTGAAGTTGACGGCCAGGTGGGAAATTTCAGGGTAAGGATACTAAGGCATCCAAGATACGTTGACGAGGATCTGTGCAAGGGATGTATAGATGACTGTTCAAGCGTCTGTCCTGTTGAGGTATCCAGCGAATTTGATTACACAATCGGGCCGAGAAAGGCAATATACCTTCCATTTCCTCAATCAGCTCCTCTTGTTGCTGCAATAGATAGAGAGCACTGCATAGGGTGCAGACTGTGCGAGGAGGCATGCCAGCCCGATGCCATAAAATTTGATCAGCCCCCTGAGGAAATTGAGATAGAGGTGGGTGCAATTATCGTTGCAACAGGGTGGAAACCCTTTGATGCCAGAAGGAAGGAAGAATATGGATACGGAAGACATGAAAACGTCATCACCACCTATGAGCTTGAGAGGATACTGAGTGCCTCAGGCCCCACCTTCGGACAGCTCGTGAGGCCATCTGATCTGAGAACCCCATCAAAAATAGCATTTATTCAGTGTGTGGGCTCAAGGGATGAGAAAACAAATCCGTATTGCTCAAGGGTCTGCTGTATGGTATCTCTCAAAAATGCCCAGATAATAAAGGAGAGATATCCTGAGGCAGATGTGACCATCTTCTACATCGACATCAGGGCTTTTGGAAGAGGATATGAAGAGTACTACAAAAGAACCCAAGAGATGGGTGTCAGATTCATAAGAGGTCGTGTGGCAGAGATAAGGGAAAATGACGATTCATCCCTGACTCTGATCTATGAGGACACGCTGAACAGTGAGATCAACGAGGAAAACTTTGATATGGTTGTTCTCTCCGGAGGACTCGAACCCGCAGAGGATAGCAAAAAAATTTCAAACATCCTCAATATCCCTCTCGGGGAAGACGGATTTTTTGACGTCATCCATCCAAAGATGAGACCCGTCGAGACAGGAGTTGAGGGCATATTCGTTGTTGGTACAGCTACGGGCCCCAAGGACATTCAGGATTCTCTCGCCCAAGCTGGACTTGCGGTGGCAAAAATTCTGAAACTGTTCATGAGAGATCAGGTTGAACTTGAACCCTACAGTGCGGTGGTAATGGAAGATCTGTGCACCGGGTGCAGAATATGCCATGACGTGTGCAGGGCAAGCAATATCAGGATGGAAAACAGAAAGGCGATTGTAAATGAGGTTGCCTGTAAGGGATGTGGTGTATGTGCCTCAGCATGTCCTGCAGGAGCAATTGAAATGAAAAACTTCACCGATGAACAGATTCTTGCTCAGATTGACGCCCTGACAGAAGAGAGAAACACCAGCCCCCTGATACTTGGATTTCTGTGCTACTGGTGTGCCTACGGTGCTGCAGATCTTGCGGGGAATATGAAGATCAGCTATGAACCCAACCTGAGAGCCATAAGGGTGCTGTGCACGGGCAGGGTTGACCCTGAATTTGTAATACATGCATTTAAGAGGGGTGTGGATGGAGTTCTTGTCGCGGGATGCCGACCGGGAGAATGCCACTATCAGTTCGGAAACTATTTCGCGGAACACAGGATGAACCTGCTTAAGGACATGCTTAAAGAGATGGGAATCAACCCTGCCAGACTCAGGACGCTGTGGCTGTCCTCAGGTGAAGGCACAAAGTTTGCCGAAGAGGTGAATGATTTCGTCAGGGAGCTCAGATCAATGGGTCCGCTCGGTAACGAGATAGCAGTCTCAAAAGGTGTGGTGGATGGAGATTAATAGAGAGGTTGATCTCGAGGGAAAGAACTTCATATACACTCAGAAAACAGACGAATCAGTCAGAGAGCTGAAGTTCAATTATGAAAGGTGTAATGGATGTGCGATCTGCGTTTACGCATGTCCTGTAAGAGCAATCGAACTCGGTCCGATAAAGGAGATAGCGACAGGACTTGACGCTCCGCCCATAATACTCGACCATATAAAATGCACGTACTGCGGGATATGTGCCGCCCTCTGCCCATTCAAATGTTTTGAGTTTAAAGAAAATGGGGAGAATGTGGAATTTCCCATCTCCCTGACGAAACATGCCAGAATTATCGAAAATAAATGCACGGGATGCAAGCTGTGTGAGGAGGTCTGCCCTACAGGAGCCATAAAAAGAGAGATTGCAATAAAGCGTGAGGACTTTCCCGAGAAAAATGAAGGGTTGATCGGCGAGGTAAAGATTGATGATGAAAAATGCAATCTCTGCGGGATATGTGCTGATTTCTGTCCTGCATTCATTCTCATAGAAAAAGAGGTGTCTCCGGATAGCATCATGCCTTTTGAACAGCTCCTTTTTGATAGATCTCAGTGTGACTACTGCAAGCTGTGTGAGGAGGTCTGCCCTGAAAAAGCCATTTCAGTCGAGGGCAGGAGGATAAAGGGAGAACTTCCCGATAAATTTGCAAAGGTATGGATAGAACTTGATGAATGTTCCCACTGTGACTACTGCAGGGTCATATGCCCTTATGACGCGGTTGAAAACTCAAAAACAGGAGAGGGAAGGATAGTGCTCTTTGAGGAGAGACTGGACAGATGCGATCCAGTGGGATGTGCCGCCTGCATAAAAATATGCAAGAACAACAGAGTGTGGTATGTTTCAAGGGAATCGGGGAAGATTGCATACAACAAGGATTTCTGTGTTTACTGCGGTGCATGCAAGTATGCCTGCCCACAAGATCTGATAGATGTGCAGAAGGACAGGCTGTTCACAAAGGAACTGCCCAGCATACCCCAGCCCTGGAGAGAGAGCTGGGAAAAGGCAATCGAAAGAGCGGTCAGCGAAGAAATGGCTCCCGTGAGTTTGAGGGTTGTCAAGACTGAAAGGAGGGTCTCACCTGTCACGGTGGAAAACCAGGAGGAGATCAATTTTCCCGATCCTGATATTCTTGAATCCCTCAGCAAAAAATTTGACATGGTTCTGGAAAATCTTAATAAACCCGGGGTGAGATTGCTGATAGAGAAACAAAAAGGGAATGCTCTGAAAAAACTTCTGGAGGACCCTAATGCACGTGGAAAGAATAAGAAATAGCAAAACCCCCACACTGGATAATAAAACGATAGTTCTCGGTATAACAGGAAGCATCGCCTGTGTCAGATGCGTTGAGCTTGCAAGAGAGCTGATAAGGAGAGGGGCGGAAGTTCATGCAGTGATGACACCTGAAGCAACAAGAATACTTCACCCCAATGCAATGGAGTTCGCAACAGGAAACAGAGCCATAACATCGATCACAGGTAAAATAGAGCATGTGGAATTCTTTGGAATTGACGGAAAAGCTGATCTACTGCTCATTGCACCATCAACCGCCAACACCATATCCAAGATTGCCCTTGGAATAGATGACACTCCTGTAACAACAATGGCCACAGCGGCAATTGGATCGTCAACCCCTGTCGCAATAGCCCCCGCGATGCATGAGAGCATGTACAGGCATCCAAAAATTGAAGAGAACATGGAAACCCTCAGAGACATGGGGGTTCATATAATACCTCCTGTTATTCGGGAAAATAAGGCAAAGATGGCCTCTCCTGAAGTAATATCTATCTATGTGGAGAGAATTCTCGGGGACTGGAGCCTGAAAGACAGAAAAGTCCTGATAACTTCCGGGCCTTCCATTGAGAGTATCGACCCCATAAGGGTCCTCACCAACAGAAGCTCGGGGATCATGGGAACAGAGGTGGCCCTCGAATGCTGGAGAAGAGGTGCAGAGGTTACGGTAATTCAGGCATTCAGAGGTGAATACCCGTTCCTGAACTATGTGAGAGCAGAGAGTGTGATGGACATGCTTGATGCGGTCATGAAAGAGATTGAGAGGGGCTATGATCTTTTCATATCAACTGCGGCAATTTCAGATTTTGTTATTGAAAGAGCAGAGAGAAAAATTAAAACAGACTCAGAACTCTGCTTAACACTCAGAGAGGCCCCAAAGATAATAAAGGAGGTGAGAAAGGTCTCAGATATACAGATCATCGGATTCAAAGCTGAAACAGGTGTGAAGGACGGGGATCTCATCAGAATTGCGAGGGAAAAGATGGTGGAGGACCGCCTGCAGATGGTGGTGGCAAATGATGTCATGGAGAGGGGAATGGGTACAAGGGATGGCAGAGTGGTGATCGTAACAGAGAACGGAGAGAGATGGGTGGAAGGAGATAAATCTGAAATAGCAAGGGAGATCATGGAATCGTATGTCAGAGAGGTACTCCGTTAGTGTTTTTTGTCCATCACATATAACCGGTTTTTTTGTTCCTGAGATCACCGGCAGGGGAAAGGGGGCTCTTGGAGCCGGAATCAATCTGAGCAGTGGTGTGATCATAAGGGCAGAGAGAAATGAGAGGGGGCTGTACCTTAATGGGAAGAGTGTCGAAATACCTCCCGTAAATTCTGTGCTGAATTCCTTTAATGTTGAGGCGAGAATTGAGGTTGAATCTTCCGTTCCACCCGGATGTGGATTCGGAGTGAGTGGTGCCTGCGCTCTGGGAACAGCTGTCGCGGTCAACAAACTCTTCAATGCGGGACTTTCCCTCGATGAGCTTGTTGAGATTGCCCATCTTTCGGAAATAAGAAACAGAACTGGACTTGGAGATGTATCCGCCCAAAAGACTGGTGGACTTGCTGTCAGAAAAGCTCTAAAACCGTCAGGAGTGGCCATAACAGAGAAATTCCTCTTTGATGATGCGGTTGACGTGGTTGTTTTCGGTGAGATCTCCACTGAAAAAATCATCTCGGATGATGACATGGTCAGAGGAATTCAGAAATCAGGAAGGGAGAAATTGAGGAAATTCCTGAAAAACCCTTCATTGAACAATTTCTTCAAACTTTCCAGGGAATTCTCCATTGAAACGGGACTCGCGGACGAAAGAATTATCGATGTTATTGAGGCTGTTGAAGCCCGGGGTGGGATGGCATCGATGGCCATGCTTGGCAGAGCGGTTTTTGCCATAAATGGAAGAGATGTTCTTGAAGAGTACGGAGAGGTTATATCATCCCGTATAGATCCCTGTGGGGTCAGATTAATTTAAAAACTATTCTACATGCTTTCAGGTATCATCGAAGATACTTCAGTCTTTCTTATGGACATCACGAGGAGAGCACCCACTGCAGAGATGAAAATAATTAACAGACCGAATGCCATCGTACTCTTAAAGTAAAGCATTCCTCCCACCACTCCACCCATAAAAGAGCCCATGAACTGCATCATGTTGAAAGCACCTGAGGCCGTACCAACCGTGTCCTCATGGGCAATTTTTGTTAACATTGAGGGCAGTATTGCCTCGAGAATTGAAAAACCGGAGAACATCACTGTGAAAACTAGGAACAGAAAGAGTGCACTATCAATGGAGTTCAGTTTTACAAGCATCATTCCCCCTGCAATAAAGAGAACGAATCCCGCCAGACCCGCTTCTTTCCTCCACCCTTTATCCCCGAAATGAGCAGACGTGTATGATATCACCATGCCTGTGATGACCATGGGTAAGAGAATCCTCCAGAAATGCTCCAGCACCAGATATCTGCTCAGCACAACGGGCATGATGAAAAAAATGGCCAGAAGATTGAAATTTGAAATAAATCCTGCCAGATCCATTTTCAGAAGGTTCGGAGTTTTAAGACCATTAAGGATTTTTGAATTTCTGGATTCTATCGCATATCCTTTATCTCTTTTATCTTTCAGAGTCGATATAATTAGAACGGATGAACATGCAGTTAATACACCGGTGATTAGGAATATTGCTGACACACCTGATTTTCCGGCAATGTAGGAACCGAGAGGCATGCCGAGTGAGAAAGAGAGGGAAAATGCAATTCCTATTATTGCCATTGCTCTTGAGCGAACTTCATCCTGAAATACGTCAGATATAAAGGCAATGACTGTGGATGTTATCGCACCCATGCCCTGAAGGAATCTCGCAAATATAAGCCAGTAAATATTTTGAGGAAAAGCAGCGAGAAAAGAGCCGGCTGAAAATATGAGCATTCCAGCAAAGAGTATTTTTACTCTACCGTATCTGTCACTGAGATAACCAAATGGAATCTGAAATATTGCCTGAGTCAGCGCATATCCGCTGAAAGCGATTCCCAGGAGGAAAGGCACTGATGTGAACTCACCTGCATAGAGGGTGAAAACAGGAAAAACCATGGATATTCCGAACATTCTAAGAGAGAGGACAGCAGAAAGCCCTAAAAGTACTTTCTTCTGATATTCCGATAGCATTAATTCACCTACCACAGTTCACCGTTGAGAATGCTGTCTATCTTATCATCAGTGCTGGACATCAGCTTCTCAACCTCAACAATGTACCGGCCATCAACCTTTTCAAGCACGGAAAAATGAACCTTCAGTCCCATCCTCCTCATATATCTCTCAAACAGCTCAGCGGTTTCAGGTGATTTAACGCGTATCCTGAATTTTTCGGTTATTCTATCACCCTTCATCTTACGGGTTATGGATTCCACCATGGGCAGGATTATGCTCTCCCCCACCCTCAGGCACCTCTCCCTCAATTCATCTTTATCTTCTCCCAGCTCCACGCTCTGAAAGGCCTCTCTCACAACTCTCGAAAACACGAAGCTTGAACCATAGTCATTGAAATACGTAAAGGCATATTTCAGATCACCGCAGTTGCTCTGGGAGGATGTGTACTTCACGGGAGGTACACGCATCTCCGGATCCTTGATGACAACCCCCTCTCTTCCCCGCTCTCCAAGCTCTCTCACAATTTCAAGTATTCTCTTCCATTTCCTTTTTTCAAAGATCCCGAGTAGTGGCACCTGTTTAATACCATGATTCTCACATAACTCTTTTCTTTCAGAAAAGGGTAGCAATTTCCCGGATCTTCTGTCCATGATGTCGAACACGAAAAAATCCACTGAATCCACTTCATAGACGTCCTTCTGCACGTAAGGATTTTCGGGACCAACCACTTCGGCACACAGCATCAGATCGGGGTTTTCAAAGAAAAACTCATCCAGATTCCCCTCCCTTACAACTTCTGTTGTGAATGGGCATATAAATCCTCCCCGTGTAACCGCAAAGATTCTGTCATTTATCATGCATATTCTGATGTTGTATCCATTCAATTTTTCCTCCACAACCACCCGTCCCGGAAATCTCTTTTCAATTGCGGGTCCGAGGAGCATGGCTCTTCTTATTTTGGGATAACCCCTGAAAATACTCCCTTCATCTTCGGTGATCGCTATTAGAGTTCCCTTTTCATAACCTGACGATGCTTTATCGAATCTGTAAAGGGCAGAAATACCTGAAAAAAACCCACTTTTTTCAAAAAAAGATGTTGTCAGAACATGTGACCTGAAGAGACTCTTAACCCTCTGTACATCCAGATTCAGAATTTCAGAAAGTTCTTTGATATGATCCATATTCAGGGAATGAGGGCTTTTATTATGTCCCTTCTGGCAATCATACCCGCAAGTGAGTTCTCACCATCAACCACAGGGACTCCTCCTACATCTCTCTCGAGCATGACCCTCGCCACCTCTTCAACAGGGCTTTCCTCGTTAACGGTGATGACATCTCTCTTCATGATGTCCTCAACGAGCAGATTACGAAGCATGGATGATCTGCTCCATTCATCGAGTTTGAACTTCCTCATGGAATCAACTATATCCTTTTCAGATACTATCCCGACAAGCTGCGTACCCTCAACCACGGGTAATCTCCCAACATCCCTGTCGAACATAACTCTCCTGGCATGAACCACCCTCTCACCCGGAGAAACAGCAATCGGATCCACCATTATTCTGTCAGCTGTTACCTCCGGCATTGGCAGTTTGAGTACATTCTTGGGTATCACCCATCCTTTGATTTCAGAATCTGCCACCACAAGGGCTCCGGATCTGTAAAGAAGTGATAGGGCCTCTTCAACGGGCATTTCAGGATGAACCTTGACAACTCTCTCATCCATTGCACTCGATACCCTGAGTGTTGAAGGCGAGACTGTGGATGTCTTTCTCGACCCTATGACCCGCATCACGCCCCTCAGTGTGAGCACTCCCACCACATCATCGTCATGAACCACCATTAACCTTCTGACATCGTGTTTCTCCATGATATCAAGTGCATGGGTAAGGGTGTTCGATTTGTCCACCTTTACGGGTTCTGTCATCAGATCCGAGACAAACCTCATCTATGACACCTCCGCAACAACCTTCAAAACATCCACCTTTGAAATCTGACCCAGAACTTCCCTGTCCTCAATCACAATTACACCATCTATGTTACGATCAAGAATGACCCTTGCAGTTTCTTTGAGGGTCGAGCCGGGATGTACGGAGATCACGGGATGAGACATTATATCCCCTGCAACAAGGAAAAACCTTTTCATGGTTCTCGACTGAGTCCCATCTTTTCTTTTTCTCCCCATTTCAACAAGTTTGGTCTCTCCAGTTTCAAACGCACTTGTAAAGGCGAGATCTGAATGGGTTATAACACCGAGGGGAGTTCTGTCGTCATCCACCACAACCACCCTGTGGGCGTCAAACTCATTGAGCAGTTCAATGACATGGAATATGGAATGATATTTATGGACAGACGGCACCTCAGAGATCAGATCGTCAATTTTCCTGTCTTTACCATTCTCCACATAAAACCTTACGATATCCGTTTTGGTTATAATACCCACCACATTTCCATTGTCCACCACAGGTAGTGACCCTATATCATTTTCAAGCATTAGTGATGCCACTCTGGGTATGTCAATGTCGGGTGAGACGGTAACAGGCTCCGGAGACATTATGACACTGACCGGAACGTTGTTGAGGGGTCTGTTCTTCCATTTTGGCATGGTTCTGTAAAGTTTGATGCTGAAATCTGACTTGGAAAGGATCCCAACAGCATTCATCTCATCGTCTACCACCACAAGCCTTCCCACACGGTGCCTTATCATGAGATTCCTTGCAGTTGCAACTGAATCTTTCATGTTCACAGCATGTACGGGTGAGCTCATATAATCTGAAACCTTCATTTCCAAAACCTCCTCAAATGAGAGCCCTCAGAAGGTCCCTTTCAGTTATAATACCCACGAGATTTCCATCCGAGACAACAGGTAGACCGCCAAAACCTTCCTTTACCATCGTCTCAGAAACTTCCAGAATCGTTTTCTCAGGAGATGTGACCGTTACAGACTTTGTCATTATGTTCTTTACCGGACACCGAAATGCCTCATGAACATCTCCGGTTATCAGCTTTTCAAAGACCTCCCCACTTCCCAGATATTTAACTATATCAGTTGCAGAAAAAATACCCACGAGAACACCTTCCTTTATAACGGGAAGTCTACGCAATCCATTCTCAACCATTATCTCCGATGCACTTTCAATCGGTATGGAGGGGTCCACGTAAATGACTGACCTTGTCATGTACTCCTCAACAAGGCCATCCACATTCCTGCTTGAAAGGTATTTCACGAAATCCCTTTCTGTGACGATTCCCACAACCCTGAACTCCCTGTCCACAACGGGAATTCCTCCAAGCCCCAGTTTTACCATGGAGTTAAGGGCGTCCTCAATATCATCCTCCACATCAGCGGTCACCACATCCCTTTCCATAATTTCACTTATCTCCTCATTTATGGCAACCAGAAGATTGTTGTCAAACTTCTCTTCAACAAGCCTGTGTTTCTCACCTCCCCCGAGAAAATCTACAATATCCACACTTGTGACTATACCCTTCAGCCTGTTTGTCCCTGCATCGGTAATGGGAAGTCTCCTGAATCTGTATGCAACCATCGTCTTAACAACACTCATTATGGTTGATGTGGGGGGCATTGTGACAACATCTCTGGATGCAATTTTCATTATTTCTCCTTCGCCCCTGCTTATTCTGGAATGAGTCTCAACCGGTCCTCTATCAAGTTTACCGCCTATAAAATCGTCACCCTTTCTTTTTATATCCGGGACTCTTTTCATGCTACACCTCCAGAGCAATACCCTGCAACTCCCGCACAGGCAATAAAGGAGTAATTCCGCAAATTCACATTAGAATTGATGTAACCGTCAAGAAATCCCTTTTCAGTATTGCGCATATTTACCTCCATTAACGGTTGTCCCAACCAGTATAATTGGTTATTCAGGTTAATAAGTGTTTTCAAATTCACACCTATCTCATACTTTCAAAACACCCTTCACACAGCAGCAATCCATCAAGTTCAAGAAGCTCTTCCACAAGCTCTCCACACCTGTCACATCTTCCCTGAGTTATCTGGCTTTCTGATTCGGGCCCTACCCTGATGAGGGACATGAGAACTTCATTGAGGTCAAGAGAGACGGAGAGAAGATCTGTATCTGTCACAATACCAACAAGCTTTCCTTCATCAACAACCGGCAGTCTTCTTATGCCCTTCTGAACCATCTCCCTCACTGCTTCCCTCACACTTTTGGATGGTGAGATGGATATCAGGGGAGATGACATGATATCTCCAAGTCTGACATCCTTTGATCTTATGTTCTTTGCAACAACCTTTTCCAGTATATCCCTCTCCGTAACTATCCCAACCGGAACGCCCTTGTTAACGACGACTATGCTTCCCACATTCTTTTCCATCATCTTCTTAGTTGCATCAAAAAGCAGTTCAGACTCCTCACCCTTTACGACATCGCGTGTCATTATTTCCTTCACTGGAAGATCTGCCTCCATTGAGATCACCTGACAGATTTGATGTAAACCAGCGAGGCATATAAAACCATCGATATATGAAACTCATTCAAGATTGAAAATCTCGATTGCATTGTGTCTTGCCGATTTCCATTTTGACTCCTCATCCACACCGAGGGACTCCATCTCCATGAAACATCTCGGAACTGCGTAAATATCAGATTGTTTGGATGAACAATCGCTGTTGAGAACAAAAACACCCGATTTGTTGAGTATTATTTTAGCTGCTTCCTCTGCGGTGAGCTTTGATGGTGGCTGGATGCTGAGGCCGGCAGGAATGCCATTTCCAACAATTATATCAAGATTCTCATGGGATGCATGATCAATCAGAGCCTTATTCAGAGGAAACCTCGTTTCATTCAGAATATCAACTATTATCTGTGTCACCTCTCTTTTTTTCTTTCTTGGGGTGTGAATGATTGCAGGGAGATCCAGATCTCTGGCAAGTTCAAGCTGTTTCCTGAATACGGTGATCTCCACCTCTGAAGCGGTTTCAAGGCCAATTTCACCAACCGCCACAACCCTGGGTTTATCCAGGTATTGCGGAAGTCTGTCAAATACATTTTCATAATCTTGCGGAATTCCTTCAGGATGGATTCCAAGGGCAACATACAGCCTTAATCCATTTTCTCCAGCTCTTCTCACTTCTTTATTGAGTAATCTTTCGTAATGATCGAAGTAGACATGGCTTGTTGACATTCTCACAAAATCGTGGGCACATGTGATGGCTGTATCTACCCCTGCGAGTCTCATCCGGGCAAAATCCTCATAACTTCTCGTATCTGCATGCAGATGGGCATCCACGAACATGATTTCCAAGCTGGGAAAAAAGTATATAGGGTTTTCCCCGAAGATGATCCGGATGATACAGGGTCGTATGAATAAATAACCATCTGTCAGGGAAAATGCTTTCTGTCCCGGCACACCCACAACCCCACAGCAAATCATAACTGAGCAAATCTACAAAACCCAAAGGTTTAAATTTGCGTTAATGAATTGAATACTGTAAAATCATTAATAATCCAGTGGAAAAAGAGGGATTGGCAATGGGATTGTTTGTGAGGCTCAGAAGAAGATTCAGGCAGATATTCGGAAAGCTGTTCAAAAAGAGCAAGATGAAAATCGGGATTTACGGTCCACCAAACGCAGGTAAAACCACCCTTGCAAACAGAATTCTAAGAGACTGGACAGGAGATGCAATGGGCCCTGCATCACATATCCCCCATGAAACGAGGAGGGCAAGATTGAGAGAAGGTATAACCATAGAGATGGATGGAGCATCGGTTACCATAGATATAGTTGATACTCCCGGTCTGGCAACAAAAATCGATTTTCATGAATTTATGGAGTATGGACTTGATGAGGATGAGGCAAAAAGGAGGGCAAAAGAGGCTACTGAAGGGGTTATAGAGGCAATTAAGTGGCTCGATGACCTGGATGGAGTTCTGCTGGTTATGGATGCCTGTGAAGATCCATTTACCCAGGTGAATGTAACCGTGATAGGAAACATGGAGGCAAGAAATCTGCCACTTCTGATTGTCGCCAATAAGATAGACCTGCCGGATGCATCTCCGGCAAGAATAAAGAGTGCCTTTCCTCAGCATCCCGTGATACCTATTTCAGCTCTCGAAGGATTGAATATTGACAGTCTCTACAGGGCAATTGCAAAATATTTCGGGTGATGGAAATGGAGGGCGTTCAGATTGATCTGATATCAAAGGAGAGACTTGAAAGAATGTCTTCCATGGAAAAAATCAGGATGATACTGGACAACGTTAAATCAGGTATCATCGTGGTGCTGGAACAGGGACTCACACCCGAGGAACAGGCAAAATTGATTGAGATGACGAT
>WAJW01000133.1 GCA_015523685.1 Archaeoglobaceae archaeon | reverse complement strand
TGAACCTCTGAAATCCTAATTCCATCTGTTTAAAACTATCCGACAGGGAATAGTTTTATCTATATTTGAACCCAATTATTGCACATGAACAGAATTGAAATAACTCCAAAGAAACTCGGGGGGAAGCCAGTAATAAAGGGCACGAGAATTCCCGTTTATTTAATACTCGAAATGCTTGCAAATGGTATGAGTGTTGAGGAGATACTGAAAGAATATCCTGAATTAACTGAAGAGGATATAAAAGATGCATTGAAATACGCTTCACAAATTCTGAGCAAGGAAGGTATCTATGAAATTCTTGCTTGATGAGAATGTACCCCTGAGTGTAAAAAACTGGTTTGAAACCAGAGGATTTAATGCAGTAAGGGTTTCTGAAGTTGGACTTAAAGGAGCTGATGACGAAAAGATTTTTGAATACGCTCTGAAAAATGATCACAAAATCATAACATTGGATCTGGATTTCGGATATCTTTCTATGAGTTTTGGGAAGGGAACAGTAATTGTGCTCAGACCTGATAAAGCAATTCCCTCAGAGGTCTTAAACCTTCTGGAGAGATCATTTGATGCAATAAAAGACAGGGATGGGCTTATAGTTGTTAGATCTACAAAAATCAGAGTAATTGAGCTGAGCAAAAAAGATTGAAACTATCATTTGGCCTTGCAATTTTGTGAATTTCCCGTAATGTTATAGAATTTTACAGAATCCCAAATTATAGACCGCAAAACTTTGGCTACCGTTCTGAGGGTTATCATTATTTTTGTTAATTTGCTCTGCAATTTCTTTAAACCCCCTTTGAAGGGAGACCAATCAGTAAAATAGTGGGCTCGCCCGGATTCGAACCGGGGACCTCCGCCGTGTCAAGGCGACGTCATAACCACCTAGACCACGAGCCCGCAATCTGATTTGTGGCGATTATGAAAATATAAGGTTTGTGGTATGCAATTTAACAGAGACATCCGGGAAGATTTAATATATTTCCCATTTAATGACGTCTGTGGAGTGGAACGTCGTTGAAAAAAATCCGCTTAAAAGCTTCAGAGTTGCACTTGTTTATCCCTCACTTTACAGAGCTGGGATGGACAATCTCGGCTTACGGATAATCTATGATATGCTCAACAGAATGGATGGAGTTCACTGCGAGAGATTCTTTTTTGATAAACAGAAAAGCATGGAGACCTCATCACCCCTGAAAGACTTTGACCTCATCGCTTTATGCTGGCAGTTTGAAACAGACGCCATCAACGCCCTTAAAATGCTCAGAGACCTACCGGAAAAGATTCCTGTGATTGCAGGAGGGCCATGCTGTGTCAATCCCTCTGTCCTCCTTGGGAGAGTTAATTTCTTCTATATCGGTGAGGCCGAGGTAAATTTACCCTTCATCATAGAAAAAATAAAGAATGGTGAGTTTGAAGAGATAAGAGAGCTGAGAAACATATATTTTGAGGGAAAGGATGCCTCTTTCAGATCTTATCTTGAGGATCTCGATTCATATCACCCCGTCATACAGGTTATGAGCGATGAAACATCTTTCAGCTCGGCCTTCCTCCTTGAGCTCTCACGTGGGTGTTCCGAAGGTTGCAGATTCTGCATGGGTGGCTACATCTTCAGACCGAGAAGGGAGAGGAGCCTTGATAGGGTTATTGAGATCGTGAAAATGGGAATGGAGCTCTCATCTCCTGAAAAAATCGTGATAATCAGCCCTTCATCGGAATATTCGGATATAGATGGCTTATTGGAGTTTCTCTCAGATCTGAACATACAGGTTTCCTTTCCATCTCTCAAAAGCTCCTTGATCGATAGAGACATGTCGGGATTTCTCAGGAAAAAGGGTCAGAAGACGGTGACAATCGCTCCGGAACACTGTGAAAGGATCAGGTTTATGCTTAACAAGGATATCACTGACAGCGATATAATTAATGCCTGTGAAAATTTAAAGAGGGCGGGAATAAAAAACCTGAAGCTCTACACAATAATTGGACTACCCCGGGAGACTGAAGAAGATCTCATTGAATTTGGAAAGCTTGTGAACAGAATAAAGAGAATGGGATTTAGAGTTTCATTGAGCATAAATCCTCTTATTCCAAAACCTCACACACCTCTCCAATGGATTCCATTCACCGAAAAAAAAGATTATGAAAGGAAAATAAAGGTTATAAAGAGGGAGTGCGGGGATGTGAGGATTTCTTATGAGGACTACGGAATGAGTGCAATTCAATGTGCGATTGCGAGAGCGGATGCAGATCTCGGAAAGATCATGGAAGAATATTCAATCAGAGGTGGTGGTTTCAATTCTCTAAAAAAAATTGCGTTGCATAATGGAATAGATATCGAAAAATATCTCGGTAGAATCCCCTTGGATTGTGAACTCCCATGGGAACGCATAAAAATTGTCAGGAAATCCCATCTTAAAAGGGAATTCAGAAATATGGAGGATGAAATAACCTCAAGCACATGCGTTGAAAGGTGTGAGAAATGCAGAATATGTTACATCTAAAACTATACAGAGCTATAAAGATCACAAGGGATAGAGTTCGGGTGCATATCTGTTTATATTTTTGAGAATTTCCACCGCACGAACAATCTCGCCCAGTTCAATATGCTCCTTTCTCGTATGTGCAACGCTCAGATCCCCCGGACCAAAAACAACTGCTGGAACTCCTTTTTTATTGAAATTGAGGGCGTCAGTCCAGCTCTTCATCCAGTCAGTGGTCTGAATTCCGGCTTTTCTGAAAAGTTCAATTAGGGGGTGATCTTCTGCTAGTTTATATCCACTCCATAGTTCCTTGAAACGATACTCCCTGCAAAATTTTTTTAAAATTTTTTCGGCATCTCCTGCTATGATTTCTGCATTCTCCTCAGGAGGCAGTCTGACTTCAATTCTACCTGAACACGTATCTGGAATGAGATAAAATGGATTTTCACCTAAAATTTCCTGAAAACTGATATTACAATAAGATTTTCCTATTTTCTCTGAGATCATGGATTTTAGCTCAAAGTACATGTTGATGGCTCTTTCGATGGCGTTCACGCCATCCTCTGCACAGCTTCCATGTGCCTCTTCGCCAGCCACCATGAACTCTATTTCAATATTCCCTGCATGAGATGTGCATAACCTGAGGGAGGTGGGCTCCATCACTATTGCTGATCCGGGAATGGTATGATCAAGAAAAACCTCAGAACCCCGCCCACCATCCTCTTCATCTGACAGAAAAGCTATGGAAACGTTCAAAGTGCTGATACTCTCAAGAAATGTCAGAATTGCCACGATGCTACCTTTGGCATCACATGCTCCCGTTCCGTAAACTCTGTCATTTTCTTCCCTTAAATCCGCTCTATGTCGAATTGTGTCAACATGAGTTGCTATGAGTAAATCGGAATCCCCCAAAATCAGGTTTATTACATCACCGGAATACTGGATTTCCGGAGAATAACCCAACCTTCTCAATCTTTTCTCCAGATACTCAATTATCCCGGGTTCATGCCCTGAGGATGATTCGATTTTCATGAGTTGTATGAGTTCTTTTCTGATATCTCCAATCACATTGAAAAAATATTCACAATGCTTATAATCTTTATCTGTTGTACTCTGAGTCTGGATGAAGATAAGAAGGGCCAAGCGGGAGGATGAAGAATGGTTCCATCTCATATACACCTCAGCATATTCGGGTATGGAGAGATACGCCTACAGAAAAGACAGAGAAATCAGAAGGTATTTCAGATGGCTCTTCAAAAGGGACAGAAATGGAATTTATTTCGCTCTGAATGAAAATGGAAGTCCCATTGGAGTGATCGCCTGTGACTCCTCGTGGTTCAGTTCCTACGAACACTCCAATGTGGGGGAAATACATGAGCTGGCGGTTATGAAGGTGTATCAGAAGAGGGGTGTTGGGCACAAACTCATATCGGCTGGAGAGGAGTATTTAAAGGCGAGAGGTTTGAAAAAAGCCGAGCTATGGGTTGGAGAGGAAAACATCCCTGCAATCAGATTTTACAGATCTCTCGGATATGTCCTCAAAGAGAAAGCATGGGGTGAGTGGCTCAGAATGGTGAAAGAGCTTTAGATATCTATCAACTCGAGAATGTTGTCCTTCAGTACACGTTTCCTCATCCTCCCTGAAATACCCGCTGTTTCCGAAATTTTGATGAACTCAGAATGGGCTTTTTTTATACTGTAATAAGGATAGTCACTGCCGAAAATAAGCTTTTCAGGAATTTTTTTAAGTATCCATTCAGCAAGCACGGGAAATACATCATTCAGGTAGAAAAGGGTCATGGATATGTCCAGATAGACTCTCTCATGCCTCATGGCTATCATAACAGCCTCGTCGTTCCTCACACCACCCATGTGGGCCATGATTATTTTCAATTCAGGAAATACAGAGGCAAGGGCATCGATATGGTGGGGGTATGAATCGATGATGAGCCCTCCTTTGCTCCATGTTGGCCCGGTGTGAAACACAACAGGGATTCCAAGGGATTCCGCTTCTCTCATCAGGGGAAATATCCTTGGATCTGATGGAGAAAAACCCTGAACGAGAGGATGAAGCTTCAGACCTTTAACATCATAATTTTTCACAAGCTCCCTTAATTTCTTACTGCTACCACGCTCAAGAGGGTTCAGGGAACCAAATGCAACGAGATTGTCATATCTTTCCACAAGATCCGCCACTCTCTCACTGCTGGTGCCCGGATAAACGGGAAGGATAATTCCGAGATTGTCCTCAAGCTCAATCATCAGATCTTCCATGTATGCAGGGGGATGGATATGGGCATCAACAAATTCCAGAGTTACACCTCCAGTTCCATCATGTCCTGGGCAAATAAAGTGTTGTAACGGCGAAACTCACCCCTGATCTCATCAATCCTCTCCAACGCTTCGGGATACATGTGTGTCAGAATAACCTTTGAGAACTCATATTTTTGAAGGAAAGGGATGAGTTTTTCCGGAGTTGTATGATTCCTTATGTCAACACCAGAAGGAAAGGAGAGCTCGTGAACAAGAACCCCTCCCTCTGCAAGCTCGAAGATTTCGCTTGCGGGATGGGTATCCCCGGATATGGTAACTCCCTTTCCTCCGTGGTCAATTCTATATCCCCAGGTCTCCACGGAGTGACTGGCAGGAGCACACTCTATTTCATTTTTTCCGACAACAGCAGGGCAATCCACAAACACAAACCTCAGTTTTTCCTTCAGATATCCGTATGCATTGATAATTGCTGAAAGCGTTTTTCTAGCCTCCGGTGGTGCCATTATTTTCAGATCATCAGCTCCTTTAAGCCATCTTGCCTTCAGAATGGCAATGAGGTCCCCCATATGGTCGGTGTGGGAATGAGTCACAGCTATGAGGTCTATGTCCTCAGGACTGATGCCCTTCTGGGCCATTCTCAAAAACACTCCATGACCGCAATCTACGAGGATATTGAGATCTGTTTCGATATAAATGCCCGATTGAGCTCTTCCATCCGGTATTGCAACTCCTGTACCGAGGAAAACGAGTTTCATGCTCTCACCGACAGGAAATCGTACAAATGCATGCGTATATCAGAAATTTCAGAGACGTCAGCTCCGGAATAGAGCACAAATTCATCCCTTATTTTTTCGCTTACGTGTTTTCCTAAATCTGAGTTCAGGGCCATATCGACAATACACTCCTCTGGCCGGACATACTTTCTCTTAACGTAAACCATGTATCTCCCATCTCTGATGAAAGGTCTGCCATATCTGATTTTTTTTCTGAATTTTATCGCATGTTTATGAAGATCGAAGGGAGGGCCTGAATGAAGTCTGATGGAGGGAAGTTGAGAGTGAGCACACTCCCACATCAGGTAGCATTTTGAATCTGTGGAATATCTTGAATCCCTCATCACCTCAAAATCGTGCCTTTCAAGCTCCATCGTTATTTTTCTGAGGGCTCTGTCAAGCTGGGGATACAGGGAATCATCAACAAGTTCCGGTCTCGGGAATTCGAGAACGAGTATGGCGGTGTTTCTGTCTTCAATTATTCTCCCCAGTTCCTCCCTGTCGGGAACATGGCGTCTTGGAAAAAAGAATTCTTCCGATGGGGACTCAAGAAAATCCTGGCACAATTCCACGAATCTGGCAAGATTATCAAGGGAGAGATTTGCAGCGACGTTCCTCTCTGGATCAACAGGATCAACCACCGTAAATGTATCGTCTTCGGTTTTCCCCTCGCACGGGTATATCACCGTATTTCTCTTCCACTCTCTCGCATCTCTGACAAGAGGGAGGAAACCATTGTGGTGGAGAATGAGAAGTTCGCATAAATAGCCTGAGAACCCCTTTACCTTATGCTCAGCCCCGTAAAGATCGTTAGCCCTTAGAAATTGCTTTAAAAGCCTCACGTCATCTTCGAGCCCCCTTATCCTGTCGGAAAGGTACTCATGATGGAGGGGTGTTCTGTCAACAGCAGATTTCATCTCTCCTGCATGTCTTATCCTGTAACAGGGGACAACCTCGACCTCCACGTCCATAACTCTGCCTTTAACGTAAGGATGTTCCGCATAGCTGATCTCGTACTCATCGAGAAGTCTTTTTCCGATCTCAAGACCTGCCTGTTCGAGCTCCTCATTATCCATTTCAGGAGGGAAAAGGAGGAAGACATCTATCTCCTCCTGGCCTCTGAGCCATGTATTTCTTGCATAAGAACCGAGGAACTTCCATTCTATATCCCTGTGATCCTTCAAAACTGATTTCATCCTTCTGGATATCTCATCCCCAACTTTTTTGAGTTTCTCCATCTCCTTTTCTGATGGTCTGATTTTCGCTTTAACAGAATCACATACCTCTTCAGGGCTCATCGGCTCCCTCCAGCCTCAGAATATGCAGATCCTCATATATGGGTCCTTCCCGTGTGAGAGTGCTCTTCTTTATCTTAATGGCTTCAACCATAAACTTTCCAAAATTAGCATCGCTGTACTTTCTGATCACGTCTTTAATGAGAGCTCTGGTTTCACCTGTTGTTCTTTTCACCCTGGCAATAGTGGAGTGCGGGACAAAGGGTCTCCTCTCTCTTCGGAATCCAAACTTTCCGGCAGTGTTATCAACAATACTCGCAAGCTGTTTCATGTTCTCAGCCCCATCTCCTGTCCCGGCCCATACAACCCTTGGATTTCTTTCTCCCGGAAACGCACCCAGACCCGAAATCTCAAGAAAGAAAGGATTGAGATTGATTTTACTTTTCAGCCTTTCGGCAATTCTTTCAAGAGTGGTCTGATCTGTATTTCCAAGGAACTTAAGAGTTATGTGCATATTTTCTCTTTTAACAGGGTTTATCCCGGGGTTATCGAGTAAGACCGCGATCTTCCACAGTTTTTCCGTAATCTCATCGGGCAGATCCACCGCAATGAATGATCTTATCATGGATGTCAGAAAGGAATAATGACTTAATAAATTTACCTTCCGGAAATTTCCTGAAAAACCTTTGTGGGAGTACTGGCTCTGAAATTCTGGAGGCGCAAGCAATTTATACCTCGTATGCAGAAAGCTTATCTGGATGTCTGAAACCAGAATGAGGAAAAAATCCACCATGAAACTCAAGTATGTTGTGCTGAGACCCCTTGGATATCCCATGAGGGCATCATACCACGAAGATCCTGAAATAGATGATCTAAAGGTGTTCGAGCAGTATGCAAAAGAGCAATGGATCGGAACCGTTGTCAGAAAAGGCAAATTGCTGTTTGACACAAGGCTTTTTCCAGATTATGCATTTGAAGTTGTGTCTGCTGAACCTGAAGAAGGGCAGATAGGCAATTCAACCATTATTCTGGTGGAGCAGGAATATCCCATATTCGAGCCGAGAGTCGTGAGAGACGTCAGTTTTGATGATATAGTGGGTCAGGATGATGCAAAGAAAAAATGCAGGGTTATACTTGAATACCTGAAAAATCCTGATAAATTCGGAGAATGGGCTCCAAAAAACGTTCTCTTCTATGGTCCTTCAGGAACAGGAAAAACCATGATGGCCATGGCCCTCTCAAAGTCAGCAGAAGTCCCCTTTATCCCCGTAAAATCCACCCAGCTCATTGGAGACCATGTTGGTGACGGTGCAAGGAGGATCCACAATCTTTTCGAGAAAGCAATTCACCTCGCCCCCTGTATAATCTTTCTTGACGAATTCGACTCTATTGCCCTCGACAGGGGGTATCAGGATCTTAGGGGTGATGTGTCGGAGATTGTAAATGCTCTTCTGACAGAGCTTGATGGTATCCACGAGAACAAGGGAGTCTGCACCATTGCCGCAACCAACAGAATAAACTTCCTTGATGCATCGATAAGGAGCAGATTTGAGGAGGAGATCGAGTTTAAACTGCCTGATTTCGATGAGAGGGTGGAACTGCTCACGAGATACTCCAGAAAATTCCCGATAAAACTCGCAGGAGATGTCAATTTTTCAGTGATAGCAAGAGAGACCGAGGGTTTTTCCGGAAGGGATCTTGTTGAGAAAATTCTCAAACCATCCATCCACACCGCTATTATAGAGGGGCTGGAAGAGATTGATACGGACATCTTTCTCCGGAACATAAGGCGTGCCAAGAAGATACAATCAAAGCCTCCCAGAGGAATGTTTATCTGAATAATCGCATGATAAACTTTTTTTAACCAATCAGAACTGTTGTGAACCATTAAAAACAATATAAATAACTATGAACGATAAAAGCCCTTATATTCTTTCAGGTAAACCTGTTCTTCAATGAAAGCAAGAATGCCCGGGTTCAGAAACGGAAAACTTGCAGGGATTGTAGCGGGGCTTACAATTGCTCTTACACTCGTGCTGCTACCCGTGATGGCAGGTGGAGATGAAAAACCCGATTCTTCTCTCAACTACACAGAACTCAATCTGAGCGACAGGTTGCCCTTTGGAAAACTGATCTCCCTTGTATTCAGGGACATGCTCC
>WAJW01000132.1 GCA_015523685.1 Archaeoglobaceae archaeon | reverse complement strand
GGCTTCACGGAAAACTGACCGGTGCAGGAGGAGGAGGATCTGTTATCTGCATTCCCGATGAAAAAACTGCAGATGCGCTCCGTGAAATCATCCCTGAAATGAGAATTGTTAGACCTGAAAAAGAAGGTGTGAAAATCCATTCTGAAGGGCAACACTGAAAGGGGAAATCTTATTAAAAGGTATTTCAGAGGCTACTGGGATAATCACTTCATACGAAGGACTGGTGGTTGTGATGAAAAAAACCTCTTCCAGAAAAATTGAGCACATAAACATATGTCTGGAGAAAGAAGTGGAGTCGGATTATACAGGTCTGGAGAATGTTACGTTCATTCATAATGCTCTCCCTGAAATAAACCTCACTGATGTGGACACATCTGTCAGATTTCTTGGATGGGAATTTTCGGCACCCGTTATTGCTGCTTCAATGACCGGAGGACATCCCGATACAAAGATGATCAACAGAAACATAGCCATTGCTGTTCAGGAATTGAATCTCGGTATGGGTGTGGGTTCTCAGAGGGCTGCCATTGAAGACAGAAACCAGGAAGACTCCTTCACGGTTGTGAGAGACTTTGCTCCTGATGCATTCATATATGCAAATGTTGGTATGCCACAGGTGAGAGAGAAGGGTATCGAGTTCGTGGAGAGAGCGGTGGAGATGATAGATGCGGATGCGGTGGCAATACATCTCAACTATCTTCAGGAGGTTATACAGCCCGAAGGAGACATCAGGGCTTCCGGATGTATGGAGAGTATAAAGGCCATCGCCAGGGAAATAAGGGTCCCGGTGATAATAAAGGAAACGGGAGCAGGAATCTCGAGAGAACTTGCCGGAAAGCTGAAAAGAACGGGTATATCTGCACTGGATGTGGGAGGAAAGGGTGGTACGAGCTGGTCAGGTGTGGAGGTTTTCAGAGCGGGAGAGGATGAGCTGTTAAAAGAGCTCGGAATTCAGTTCTGGGACTGGGGTATTCCGACCGCTCAGTCTGTCGTGGAATGCAGTGAATTTATTCCAACAATTGCGACAGGTGGAATAAGAACGGGCATAGACGTTGCCAAGTCCCTGTCACTTGGTGCATCCATATGCAGTACCGCACTGCCCATTCTGAAATCCGCAGTCAGAGGGGCCGAAGAGGTTAAGAAAACATTTAAACTGATGATTGAAGGTCTGAAGAGGGCCATGTTCCTGACTTCGTGCACAAAGGTTGATGAACTGCTGGAAGTTCCGCTGATAATAACCGGTAGGTTGAATGAGATACTGACCCAGAGGGGTTATGATGTGATACAGCTTTCAAGGAGTAGAAAACATGAGCGAACTTATTGAAGAGATAAAAAAGAGGTCCGAAATAATAGACAGGGCTATTGAGGAATACCTGCCAGAAAGAGAGCCGGAGGTACTTTACAGAGCAAGCAGACACCTGATAAAAGCGGGCGGGAAAAGACTGAGGCCTGTCACAGTTTTGATCTCCACCGAAGCTGTTGGAGGTAATACGGATATGGTGATTCCCGCTGCGATAGCCATAGAGACCATACACAACTTCACCCTTATTCACGACGATATAATGGACAACGATACATACAGGCGTGGAGTTCTTACGGTTCACACAAAATGGGACGTTCCAACCGCAATACTTGCGGGAGATACCCTGTTTGCGGAGGCGTTCAGAATACTATGCAGGTCGACCGCTCCTCCGGAAAAGGTTGTATCTGCGGTTGACATGCTCTCTGATGTGTGTGTTAAAATCTGCGAGGGACAGCAGATGGACATGGATTTTGAAAAAAGGGAAAGGGTTACTGAAGAGGAATATATGGAGATGATCAGGAAGAAGACTGCTGTGCTCTATGCTGCATCATCATCGATAGGTTCTGTACTCAACGGAATGGACGATAGAATCGTTGATTCCATGTGGAACTTCGGTGAGAAGGTGGGAATGGGTTTTCAGATATACGATGATGTGCTGGATCTCATAGGAGACCGGAAGAAACTGGGAAAGGACTGGGGAAGTGATCTTGTGCAGGGTAAGAAAACTCTTGTTGCAATTCATGCTTTAAATTCGGGAGTCAATCTGAAGGTTTTTGGCAGGGGAAAGGCGTCCGAAAAGGAGATAGAGGAAGATGTGAAAGCTCTCAGGGAGTCTGGATCCATTGATTATGCCCTCAAAACCGCGAGAGCCCTTGTGAACGATGGAATATCCTCGCTCGAAATCCTTGATGACAGCCCCGGAAAGGAACTGCTTATCGAACTCGCAGAGTTCCTCATTACGAGGGAGTACTGATGAACATAAAGGAGATCGTGACCAGACACGCTTTAATCAATGCAAGAAAATATGGAAAACCTGACAAAAAGGCAGTTACAGGAAGGGTACTGGGAGAACATCCCGAATTGAGGAAGAGAATCAGGGAGGTTCTGGCTGTTGTTGATGAAGTTATTGAAGAAATATCAGCCCTTAAAAGGGATGAAATCGAGGATAGAATAAACAGGTTCTATCCCGAGTTAAAAATCGCTGAAGAAGGAAGGAAGATGGATCGAGGATTGCCACCTCTCCCAGATGCAGAAAACGGGGTGGTTATGCGTTTTGCTCCGAATCCAAATGGTCCCGCAACTCTGGGAAGCGCCAGAGGAATGGTGATCAATCACGAGTACGTCAGGATGTACGGTGGCAGATTCATACTGCGATTTGACGATACGGACCCCAGAACAAAGCCACCTCTTCTGGAGGCGTATGATCAGTATATCGACGATTGCAGATGGCTTGGCTCAGTGCCCGATAGCATAATTTATGCATCTGACAGAGTCGAGATTTACTACGAATATGCCAGAAAATTGATTGAAATGAATAAGGCCTACACATGCCTGTGTGAGAGAGAGAAATTCAGGGAATTCAGAAGTTCGGGCATGGCATGCCCTCACAGAAATATGGATGCCGAGAGCAATCTCGAGATATGGGAGAAAATGCTTGATGGGGAATTTGAAGAGGGAGGTGCAGTTCTCAGAATCAAAACAGAAATGGATCATCCTGATCCTGCCGTCAGAGACTGGGTGGCATTCAGGATAGTGAGAACTCCCCATCCAAGGACAGGAGATAAGTACATTCTCTGGCCGACCCTTGATTTTGAATCTGCAATTGAGGACAGCCTCAATGGAGTCACGCATATAATCAGGGGAAAGGATCTAATGGACTCGGAAAAAAGGCAGAGATACGTTTATGAGTATTTTGGGTGGAAATATCCTCATGTAAGGCTGTGGGGACGGATAAAGGTTCATGAATTCGGCAAATTTTCCACAAGCATGATCAGGAGGGCGATTGAGGAGGGGAGATATGAGGGATGGGATGATGTGAGACTCCCGACTCTCGTCGCTCTCAGAAGAAGGGGGATAACTCCCCAGGCTATAAGGAATTTTTTCATATCACTGGGCGTGGGCGAGAACGATATCAGCATAAGCATGAAAAATCTCTATGCCGAAAATCGCAGGATCATCGACCCTATTGCTAACAGATATTTCTTTGTGAATGATCCGGTCAGGGTCAAGATATCAGATTTTGAGGGAGGACATGCTGAGATCCCGCTCCATCCGAAAAAAGGTGGAATCAGAAGGCTTGATGTAAAAAATGAAGTCTATCTTGCGGGAGATGACCTGAAGAATTTTGATGACGGTGATCTGATAAGGCTCAAAGGACTTGGAAATTTTACCATCCTTTCAATCAATCCCCCTGAAATTGCATTTCATGGAGGTGATCTTAGCTCTGCTAAAAAAGGAAGAAATATAATCCACTGGCTACCTGTAGAAAAAGCAATTGAATGTGTTGTTCTGAGGCCTGATGGTCGTCATCAGGGCTATGTGGAGGAGGGAGTGAGAAAAGAGGTGGGGAAGGTTGTGCAGTATGAGAGATACGGATTCGTCAGAATAGAGAGGGCCTCAGATACCGTTGTATCCATCTTTACCCATGAATGATCACCTGAGAAGATTTCTGAGATGATCAATCGCCCGTTCCTTGCCTATGCCAAATATGAAAGCGGATAACCTCGGACCGGAGTTTTTTCCAAGAAATATTCTGTACATGGTTCTGAAATATTTCCTGGGACTGATATTCAGCTCTCTGCACATTTCAAAGAGCATGGTATCGAGCTCTTTTTCATCTCCTGCATTTCTGATGAGGTCTACTGTTTTCCTGAGAGATTCCCTCAATTTCTCATCCATCTCTTCCACCATGTCAGGCGAGGGCTCAACAATATGTATTCTGAAATTTTCAGGGGCATAAATGCGAGCCCAGTTTCCTGCCCTCTCCACCCTTCTGTAGATCGAATCCTCATCCACCTCTCCATCCAGTCCCATGGATTTTGCCACAGAAATCGCCTTTTCCACCCACAGTTCCCTCACTGATACCTGTGCTATAATACTCGCCTGAATGTAAGGTACCCTGAGAAGTCTTTCACCTTCATGGAATCTCATCGTAAGTTCGTAACTCCTCTTTACCGCTTCAATATCCTTTTCGGTGAGGGGTTCTGATGGCTCTTCTCCATGGTATATCCTTTCTGCCTCGTCAAATTCATTGACATACCTGAAGACGTTGTGCGGATCAATCAGAATCCTTGCGGTGAGTCTGTGCCTTATATACAGATATCTGAGCACTTCGGGTTCTGCAATCTCGAGCCATTGATCCGGCCTGAGCAATATGTTTCCCGAGCTTGTCATGTCTCCAAGGTCTTTTCCATCCCTGACAATGCCAACCCACTCCGTCCAGAACCCGTAAGGGGGCATGATGTTCAGAATCTTTTCTGCAAGCTCAACACAGCTATCCCTGGAGCCTCCGGCAGTTGCATGATCCTTTCCGAAGGGCTCAATATCGATATCGTAAACATACCACAGGGTTGCCCACTCAAGCCTCCAGTTCATCTTTCCATCTGAAAAGAATGATTCCCCCTCCCATCCGCATTTTCTGCATTTCATCCTGAACTTTCCCTTTTCAACATCATATGATATTATTTCAGAATCAGCTATACTCCTGCATTTCCTGCACCATCCGTTGAAGGGTAACCACTCATCCGGAAGGGGTGTGTTTCTGTATCTGTTTACTATCTCTTTCAGTTCATCCAGTCTTTCCAGAAATAGTGAAAAAGCCCTGTAAGTTTTTTCCTCTCTGTAAAATTCCGAAGTTCTTATAATTCTGGCCTCAATTCCAAATTCGGGAAGAACTGAGACCACTCTGTCTGTCCAGTGATCGGCCCATGAGCTGTGACATTCGTATGGATCTGGTACATCCCTCAGTCTGACACCCCTCAACCTTTCTCTCAATTCCTCTGAAGATCTGTAGTTTTCCGGAACACCGATATGCTTCTCAGCATACTTGAGATTTTCAAACCAGATGAGCTGACCATTCTTCGCCTTAAAAGGATCCTGATCATAGACTATGACCAGCTCTCTTACATCCTTACCCTTCTTCCTCAATACATCTCCCAGAGCGGATGGCAGGATACCATCAGGCCTGAGATTACCGATGTGTATCGGCCCTGAAACAGACCATCCTCTGCTGATGGTCAGAACATCGCCCCGATCCATCACCTCTTCTGAAATCCTGTCGATTGTATGGAGTTCCATTCTATCACCTCAGAAATCATCATCCTGAAGATAGCTTCTCCCGAGCCTGAGTGCTATTTCAGCCTTCATGAGCTCTCTTCCTAGATATCCCGCATGATCGAGTCGCGAGACCAGTCCACTGGCTATTATTGTGTCAATTATACTTTTCGCATCTTTTCCCACGATGGTCATTTCTGGATGAGAAGCAACAATCTCTTTTTCCGTTATCCATATCCTGAAATCGCCGGCAGGATCACGAACAAATCGGGTGGTTGGCTCTGCCTGTATGTAACTTTCCGGTAGTCTTCCAGCTGGTCTTCTGCTTTTTTCTTTCAGAATGAGAAGATCAACTCCCAGATCTTTCGGAGGTGTTTTCCTGTATTTTGCAACAGTGGCCATTATTATCCCCTTTTTGAGTTCCCTGACCGTCCCTTTAACTTTGTGACTGAACTCAGTCGTTAGAATTGCACTGACACCTATTTCAACTGCCATCGAAGCAAGAATCGCATTTATTCCGGGGGAATCTGCATCGATCAGTTCGGTCACGTTTCCAGCCCCCATCAATAGTGGTATATCGGGGAATTCCCTTCTGAAAAGAACGTATCGTTCGATGGACTCGCTGAAACCCATCATAGGGGGGTCAAGGACTGGATCAGCGATAATTCTGTTCAAGCCCATGCCCTTTACCTTTTTAACAAGAGATGCAAGCTCCTTTACATCCCTTCTGATGGAAACAAGTACAGCGCTCGCTTCTCTTCTCACAATTTCCCGGACAGAATCAATGTTTTTTTCCGTTATGCTCAGAACAAGAGAAGCTCCATTTCTGAGAGCCTCCCCGATTACATCAGGGTTATGGGAGTCGATACTGACGGTAAATCCCTCTTTTACGAGTGTTTTAACCACCGATCCAGCATCTTCAGGTTCCGCTTCCAGAGAAGCACCAACATCTATAATGTCTGCACCACAGGAGGTTAGATATCGGGCATGAGATATCAGATTCTCCTTTTCAAGTTCAATTGCATTCACTATTTCTGCAATAATCACCGGAGGTGCTTCCTTCAGTGATACATCCCCAATGCGGAAAAACTCTCCGGACTTTCCCCTGATTTCATCAAATTTTCTGATGGTGTTCTCTCCCATCTTCTTCTTTATCAGTTTACATGCAGGTACGCTGTGGGAGAGCTCAATATTCTCGATTTCATCAAGTATGTATCCCAGATCAACCGCATGAATTGGTCCGAGTCTTATTTTCACACCCGTTTCCTTTTCTAATTCTGCAAAATTACCTTTTGCAAGTCCCGGAACGAGAACAATGTCGTATCCTGTGATTACATGAAGGTATTTTTTCAGCTTTCCCGGTGTTATAAAAGCTGCTATATCTTCATCAACGACAAGAACATCCGCCCTATCTCCTGATGACCTTCTGACCTCCTTTTCTGCAAGCCGTCCCGTTACAACAAGTATTCTCATCACGTTTCTTTCAGGAAGGTATATATAATAACGTTACCATTCTCAGAAATGTTATGCTTAAAATTGATATGCATGTTCACACCGAGTTCTCACCGGACGCTTTTGGAAGCATACCGGAAATAATTAAAGGAGCGATGAGAAAGGGACTGGATGGAATTGCCATAACCGACCACAACACAGTGGACGGCGCACTGAAGGCTGTTGAATACGTGGAAAAAAACGATATCGATTTCATTGTCATACCCGGAATAGAGATAACAACCCTTCAGGGACATTTGCTCGCCATAGGAGTGGAGGAAAAGATTGAACAGGGAATGTCCGTTAGGGATACCCTTGCGGAGATAAGAAGGCTGGGTGGTCTTGCAGTCGCCCCCCATCCGTTTCACCCATTCAGAAACGGGATCTGGAAACTTTCAAAATTTGAGTTTGATGCCATAGAGGTGTATAATGCAAAGTACATTTTTGGAGTTGGAAACTATCTGGCAAAAAGGATGAGAGAGAGAATAAACGTGCCGGAAACGGGTGGAAGTGACTCTCACAATCCGGAGATGATCGGTTACGGGTTTACATACGTGGATTCTGATAGGGATTACGGCTCAATCATATCCTCACTGAAGAGCGGATATACAAGGGCGTCTGGAGAGAAGATACCCGTGAGCATCTACCTTGGACATGTAAAGAGGAGAGTTCACGCGGAACTATGATTTAACATTTCTCATGCTGAAAAACTCCCTGATTTTAAACGGCACATCCTCGGGTGCAACTTCTACGAATTCACCCCTCTCTTCCGGAGGAAACTCTCCATAAACGGAGTACTTTGGCATACCGGATACAGAGGACCTTGTATATCTGAAATCAATCAGTATTCTTATTCCGAAGTCATCAGGAGATCTTATTATCCTTCCCATGGCCTGCCTTATTCTCCTGATGGTGGGTATCTCCACAGCATACCTCCATCCCATCCCCTCTCCATGAATATTTTCATAGGCTGAGATAACCGCCCTTCTCTCTCCTGTCAGTGCAGGATATCCCACACCCACTATCACCACCACCCTTCCATCATCATCTGGATAGTCCACACCCTCCGAGAGGGAACCCCATAGATACGAGAAAAGGACAGCATTCTTCCTACGTTTAAGCTCCTTCAGTGCATACAACGATTTTCCTGGCCTGTCCAGTATCTTTTCTCTGGAAACCTCAAGCAATCTCCAGTATCTTTCAGCTTCGTCCTGAGATGGAAAAAATATCAGGACATTTCCGGTGGAATATTCAACAATATTCTCGAGGAGGTCTTTGAGCCCGTAGACAATTTCCCGACTGTTCCTTGTCTTTGAGAAAAGAGGAGGGAAGTTTACCGCAAGGGTCAACCTGTTCTCCCCGGGAAAGGGGGAGGGAATGCTTATTGTAGCAACATCCCTCTCGATTCCGAGAATCCTCGGGATGATATCAAAGGGCTGAAGTGTTGCTGACATGAGAATGGAGGAGTGAACAGAAGAAAGGACGGGTCGCGTTGCTCTTTCGGGGAGGCATGCATGGAGTTCAAGCTCTATTCCGGCCTTCCTGTTTCTGTCGAAAATTATCTGAGGATAGTAATAAGGAGAATCGGAAAGCTCAAGGTATGCAAGGAGAAATCTCGCAGTCAGGTAAAGGCTTTCATGGCCAGAATCAATAAATGAGTCGGTAAACTTTTCAATTTCACTTCTGTATCCATCCATGGTTCTTAAAAAGGGGCTTCCATCCAGTCTTAGGGGGATTTTCTCAACACCTAAAAACTGATCTCCAAAGATCGGGGAAAACATATCAATATGGTCATAAACTGACCTGATCAGATCCGAGATAAAACCATGCTCCTCTGAACCTGGATTCAGTTCCTGTAAACCTGTTTTGATATCTTCAACAGAGATCCTGAAACTCGCACATTCTCTTGCCTTGGCCTCGATGTTATGGGCCTCATCAAGAATAAGAATGACATCCTGCAGGTCTGTGTCCATCCAGGTAATGAATCTGTACAGAATATCAAGGTCGAATACATGCCTGTAATTGCAAACGATGAAATCAGCCTTTTTCATCGCCTTCTTTGCAATCTCATATGGGCATATATTCTCATCCCTGCCCATCTGGATTGTTTCATCGGGGTGTCTGACATCCTCAAGAAGCCATCTGGAGAGGGAATGAAGAACATCTTTCTTCCTTGTATAGGGACATTTATCCATTCTTTCGTTGAGATACTCACATTCAGTATATGATTTTTTCATGGGGCACATGCTGGTTTTTCCTACTATCGCGACACCGGTTATGTCCGGGTTTTTACTTTTTATCTCACCCCCTTCCTC
>WAJW01000131.1 GCA_015523685.1 Archaeoglobaceae archaeon | reverse complement strand
GGGGTGGCATGGCAAACTCCCTTAACATGCAGATACTCAGAGACAGTGTATTCAGATATCTTCCAGATGAGTTTTCACCACGGATAGAAAAAACAGATGACAGACATCTACCTGCAAAGGGAGCAGCCCTTCTGCCTGAGGTTTATGATCTGGGATAAACATTAGATTATCTCACCCACAAGGTAGTGGGAGGTGAAATCCGTGATCCTTACATTCACGAATTCCCCTATTTTACCCGATTTAAGTACTACCGGTCTGTAGCTGTCGGTTCTTGCCAGATAAGAACCGTTTTTTCCCCTTCTTGTTATAAGAACCCTCATTCTATCCCCCAGAAACCTCCTGTTTCTCTCAAGACCGATTTTTTTCTGGAGATCCGTGAGCTTCCTCGATCTCTCCTTTTTGATCCACTCCGGTATATCTCTGAGCCTCTCCGCTTCAGTTCCCTCTCTTCTGGAAAATCTTGTGATGTTGAGTATATCCGGTTTTATCTTATCGATCAATCTCAGGGTATTTCTGAATGCCCTTTCATCCTCAACGGGGTATCCGGCAATCACATCTGTTGACAGGACAATATCATCAAATTCCTCCCTGAATTTCCTGACAATTTTGAGGAATTCCCCTGCTGTATATCCCCTCTTCATGTGTCTGAGTACATCATCATCTCCGCTCTGAACAGGAATGTGGATGAATTTGTATATCTTTTCACTTCTGTAGGTTTTAACGAGTTCATCGAGAATTTCGGATAGATATCCCGGATTCATCATTCCAACCCTCACTCTGAAATCACCATGGATCTCTGAAATTCTGTTGAGGAGTTCTGGAAGTGTGGTGTTGATATCTCTCCCGTAAATTCCTGTATCCTGAGAGGTTAGCTGTATTTCTCTGTAGCCGGATTTCACACATCGCCTTATATCCTGAAGAATGGTTTCCGGGGGAAAGCTTTTAAGTTTCCCTCTTGCAATTCTCGCAGCACAGTAACTGCATCTTCCGAGACAGCCTTCCGAAATCTGAACTATTGCAATTGAGGTCCCCTTTATTCTCTCCTTCGGAAACATCCATTTTTCTCTGATTTCCATCTTGTCCCGTGGATTTTCATCGGAGAAGATTTTCTCAAAGAGGGAGAACTCTCCGATTGGAACAACAAAATCCGAAACCTCTCTAACTCTCTCAGGATTTATTCTGCTGAGACAACCGGTGATTATAACCTTTTTTCCATCTTCTCTCAGTCTTCTGGCCGTTTTCAGTATTTTTCTCTCGGTAAAGTTTATTACACCGCATGAGTTTATGATTACGGCATCGCTCTCCTCCACCTTATCGACTATCTCACATTTCCCCTTCAGAATACCTCTTATAATATCTGAATCGGCCTGATTCGTGGTGCATCCGTAGGTCTCTATATACACTTTCATTTTTAAAGACCGGCCTCTCAAGCTGATTTAAAATTTACGCTGATCAGAGTCTGAAATCAATGGCAGATAGGGAGAGCTCTCCGTTGAATACTCTTCTGGCGGGGCCTTCCATGTACGCCCTTCCATTTTTAAAGTATATTGTGAGGTCTCCTCCCCTTGTTCTCACCCTGACCCTGTCACCCACCAGGCCGAGTCTTCGTGCAACCGAAGCACTTGCCACGGAACCGGTTCCACAGCTCATCGTCTCTCCTTCAACCCCTCTTTCGTACGTTCTGACCTCAAGCAGACCATCTCCATGATGTCTCACAAAATTCACATTTGTGCCTTCAGGAAAAAGATCGCTGTATCTGATTTTCCTTGCTTCCTGTATTATGTCACCGGATATATCTTCTCTGAAAACAACTGTATGTGGTACACCGGTATTCACCGCGCTCAGTTTTACACCTTCAACCTCTATATCAAGTGGCTCTCCATTGATCCTCACCGGAATCTTTGAAGGATCGAATTCAGGAACTCCCATATCAACGGTGAAAAGATAATCCCTTTCTGATCTTCTGAATTCAATCTCATACAGTCCGGCGAGAGTTTCAACTCTGACGGGAGAGGAATTCACATGTCCCTCAAGAATGAGATGGAGTGCAAAGCATCTTATCCCATTTCCGCACATTTCCGCCTCAGATCCGTCCGAATTCAGTATCCTCATGCGTGCATCAGCTTTTTTGGAAGGTTGAACAAAAATCACACCATCTGCACCAACCCCAAATCTCCTGTCACAGGCTTTGATTGAGAATTCAGATTTTCTGTTCTCGGGAATGATCTCTCCTTCCATCTCATCGATCATCACAAAATCGTTCCCGTTACCATGATACTTCGCAAATTCAATTTTCATCACAGGAACAATCTCTCTCGCCAATAAATATTTTTTCTGTACAGCACATGTGTCAGTACAGAAAATACCTGAAACAACCTTTTTGCCTGCTTCGTATATCC
>WAJW01000130.1 GCA_015523685.1 Archaeoglobaceae archaeon | reverse complement strand
ATCCCTCAACCTCATCCCTGCTACCTATTTTCTCGCTACCCCCGAGAAAGTAAGCACCGACCACTTCATAATCTCTTTTAACAAGTTCGATGGCTGATTTTGTGACCGGGAGATAGTGTTCACCGTCAATTAGAACGATGGCTCTTTTCATGCGCATCTCCAGCACTGTTGGGAATTCAAAAAAGATAAGACTTACTGAGTTTGAACATGAAAGCTAATAAAGAAAAAATCTCCATGAAATCTGAAGTGCCGGATTTTCGTCGTTTATTTTATTTACCCAGATAGATCTCTATTGAGGAAACGTTTATTGATTCTCCTTTGTCTCCCTGAAGTTCTTCCGTTCCGATCTCTATGTTCTTCACCTGAACATCGGGGAGAAATCTGTTTCTCACGACTTCTGCAGTGTCCACTGCCCTTGAGATTGCTCTGCCTCTTGCCTTTATCACCACTTCCTTTGCCCCATCGTTAAACTGGGTCACCGCAGCAAGCACATAGTTCATTATGGGCTTGTTTCCCACGAATATCACGTTGTCTTCTGCCATATCCTTACCTCCGAGACAGGAAAATACAACCATCTATTAAAATTTTACTATAAAGATGCATCAATAATCAAGGAATTTTAAAAGGGATACGTATATCAGGGGGTATGATGATAATCCACATATGGCATCCATGAGTGAGAATCCATCCCTTGAAAATCTGATTGAGGATGATGATTTAAGCTTGAGAGTCATGCATCCGGGTGGTCTAAGGATCACGAAAAAACTTGCCATGCTGTGCAGAGCGGAGCCCGGGAAAAAATTACTCGATGTTGCATGCGGAACGGGAATGGGCTCGATCTATCTGGCAGAGAACTTTGGGTGCGAGGTAACCGGCATTGATGTCTCTCACAGCAAGATAAAAATTGCCAGGAAACTGGCTGAAGACAGGGGCGTGGATGTGGAGTTCATGGTGGGCGATGCTCACAACCTCCCCTTCAGAGATGAGTCCTTTGACATAGTTATTTCGGAGTGCACCCTCTGTTTGCTGGACAGGGAACGGGCAATAGAGGAGATGATCAGGGTTACAGGGAGAAATGGTTATGCAGGTATGCACGATATATGCTGGCTTGACAACCCTCCTGATGAATTCAGGAGTCATCTTGAGAGAGTGGAGGGAGAAAAGCCCGAAACCATGGAAGGCTGGAGGGAGATGTTTCGATCAAGAGGGCTGGTTGAACTGAAGGCACTTGACAGGTCTCACCTGATAAAAGAATGGAAAAAAGACATAATGAGGGAACTCGGTGTTAAGGGAAAAATGAGACTCTTTTTCAGGATTATGAGAAAATGGGGCATATCCGGCTTCAGGGATATAAGAAAATCGGAGAAGATTTTTGAGAGCGGATATGTGGGCTACTGTATCGTTGCGGGTAGAAAACCGTAGTTTCAGATGGCCTTAACCCTCTTTTTACTTGCAGGTGGTCTCTCCTTAATAAGAATTCTGCTTCCGCACTTCGTGCACTGTATGTACGGGCTCTCAAAATCCACATCTACCGGAGTCTTGCACAGAAGGCATTTGTAGGATGTCATCTCTCTCTCCCCTGTGCTCTCTGAACAGCCTGTTCAACGGTTTTTCTCATGGGGGTGTAGGGAGTATAGCACCCTCCCGCAAATTTGTATCCGCATTTCTGGCATTCCCAGATTCCAGTGCTGACTCTTTTAACGGCGTTGTGTCCGCATTTTCTGCATGGATGGCTCTGCTTCATCCTCTCCTCTATGGATGCAACGAGCTTTCTTATCTTGACACCATACCTCGGTCCGAATCTACCGGCAGATTTAACCTTCTTTGTCCGTCCCATCACACATCCCTCAGCAATGCTCTAATTTCTCTGGCTTTCTCGATTGAAATATCAACTACTTCATAAAGTTTATCCTCAGTGAGTGTGTATGCCCCGCTTTTCTGGATTGCCACAATGTTGTCGTGAGTGTCCGTTGTTATCGTAATCCTGCTCTTTGAGAGTTTTTCCTCATCCGATGATGGATCCACAAGGATCATCTCATCAACTATCAGTGATGTGACAGACACAGGGAGATCTCTCACAGGAAGGATTTCATCGTCCCCGTATCCGAACCTCTCATTGGGAATTGTGGTGTTAAGAAGGGCTGAAATCGCCGCGAGAGCCGAGGCATCCTGAAGGTTTCCATCGTCATCAAGAACGTGTATGTCAATGAATACAAGCCAGACTTCCTCACCCTCTGTTATACAGAGCTTTTCAAGATCGATGGCCTCGCTCTCCCTTATTCCCCTGTCAACCACCCTGGCGAGCTCTATTGAATTTTCATCCGGAGGTCCGGGTTCAAATGTGGGAGAAGCAAGGGGAACGAGTTCGGCATTTGATATTATAACGCCTCTGTCCGGAGTATCGGGGAAAGGCTCCCCGGGTTGCATCTTGATGCCAACCATCACCTCTGTATCTCCTATCCTCACCACCGCCGAGCCTTCGGCCTTGTCTATGATTCCCGTTTCTATCCTGATTTTCCTGAATTCGGTGAACCCCCTTCCATCTATTCTCTCGTTATTTCTCAATTTCTGATAGACGTAATCTCTCTTTATGTCTGCAACAATTTCATTCGACAATTTCATCACCTCTGCATCTGTTGATCAGCGCCTCCTTCTGCATTCTGTAGATCTCCATACAGCCCTTTTTGGCAAGTTCTAAGGCCTTTTTCAGCTCATCCTTTGAAACCCTGCCATCCATCTGCAGAAGGGTGATTCCCTCAATTTTACCCGCTCTTATAAAGGTGGCGACGGGAATGTCGGCCTGGCCGTAATTGTCCTCTTCCTTGACAAGATCCAGAACGATCTCTCCATCCACCTTTCCCACAGCCACTGCGGAAACAAGCCCTTTCATGGGAATTCCCGCGTCGGCGAGAGCTACTGATGCTGCATTGATTCCCGCAACCCGGGTTCCCGCATCTGCCTGCAGTACCTCGACAAAAATGTCAATCGATGATCTGGGAAACAGCTCTTTTATTATCACGGGCTCGAATGCCTCCTTGCTCACCTTTGAGATTTCCACACTCCTTCTATCCGGACCGGGTCTCTTTCTCTCATCCACTGAAAACGGTGCCATGTTGTACCTGTACCTCACAACCACCCTGTTGGGGTTCTGCAGATGCTTCGGATGAAGGGACCTTGGCCCGTAAACGGCAGCAACAATCTTGTTGTTTCCCATTTCAATATAACATGAGCCGTCTGCCCTTTTCAAGACTCCAGCCTCTATCTTCACATTTCTCAGTTCATCAGGCTTTCTTCCATCAATCCTTCTTCCATCCACGATAAGCTTAATATCTTCCATTTATTTCAACTCCTTTCCGGCCTCTTTTTTGCATTTTTTATATATTCTGTTATCCGTTCTGTAAGACCATCTGTATGGGCTTCTCTCTCTATTATCTTGATACATTCTATTGCAATGTTTGCCTTATCTTCCTCACCAAATACCCATATTCTTCCATTCTGTCCGACAATTATGGATATGCCAAGCTCTTTTTTTAGAAGAGAGACCATCGAACCCTTTCTTCCTATTACCCTTGGAACTCTTGTGTGAATGATTTCAACAAGTCTCCCTCTGTTCAATATCTTTGCGTTTCTATCTTTCATTGAGAGATAAACCCGCATCAGTGGGTCTATGTTCACAACCTTGGCAGAGATCACATCTCCTGTTTTCATTATATCCTTCGGGTCTTTTCCCTGGGGTATCCTCCCCGGATATTCACTTACGGGGAGAAAGGCCTCATACGGTGAATCGATATCCACGCTCCATCCATTGCTCTGTGTTTCCTCGATAATACCTATAACCAGATTTCCCACTTCCGGGATATACCTGCCCTTCAGAGGTATAACTCTGAGAGATTTTTCATCCAGAAGTCCAAAAATTCCGGCGTAAACCCGGTTGTTTTCGACATATGTTCCCGGTCCAGCTTTTTTTGGATTTTTTCCTATCAGATCCCCCGGGAGAACGATCTTTCGTTCGGGTGAAATTACTTCCTTCATTCTCACATCCTCTTTAAAATTTTAACAAGAGCATCGCCCTTTGTAAGCCTGTTTACCGCCTCGTAGAGCTCATCCTGCATTCCAGCAGGTATCTTAAGCACACCTATCCACGAGCCATCATTCTGCCACTCTTCTTTTATCACGTTTGCCATTGAGTGTATCTCTCCATAGGCTTTTGGGGCATAAACTGCAGGTATCTTGACTGCAATCTCGAGTTCTTCGAATTTCAGGGGGATTATTGGTCTCAGTGCCTTTATGATGGCAGGGATCTGATCCTCGACTTTTTTGAAAAGATCAACATGAACCTTTGCCTCCTCCATTGCCCTCTCAATTCTCTCAGGAGGATGCGGAGTACCTGTCTGTGGGTTGATAGCGTTTCTGTGGATAAAAAACACGATCTGTTTCTTTTTCATTTCAAGCATTTCCCTTCTCTGCTGTGCGGTGATCTGTATGTCTCCCTCCCTGATGATCTTCTTTGCAACCTCACTGAATTCATCGGTACCGAACACTTTCACAATATTCTCCCTGCCAGCTCTCTCTCCCTTTCTGGCATCGGTGAAGACCTCTTCAACTGCAACGATATCCTCAACGGGAAGATCCTTGCCCTCCCTGAGTTCCATGGCCCTGTACGGATCAACGAGTATTTCAAATTCAAATCCTGATTTCCTGTATTTTGCAACTACCGCCTCATCGAGACTGACCATGGCTTACTTCTCCTTCTCAAGGGCGGTTCTGATCTTCTCATTTGCTTTATCGATATACTTCTTAAGCTCATCCTTTTCAATGCGTCTGAATTTTTTACTGTCCGTATCGACAATCCCGAGCTCCACACCATCTGGAGATATTTCCGATTCAATGGCCCTTCCAAGCCCCACCATTGCCATGATTACTGCATCGTCCATGCTCATGTCGTCTTTGTAGTTTGTTTCAAAAAATTCCATTACGACATTCCTTCCGGAACCAATGCTTGTCGCCTTGTATTCAAGAAGAGCTCCACTCGGGTCTGTTTCAAAGAGCCTCGGAACTTCGTCAACACCCGCAATGAGAAGGGATGTGCCGAATGGTCTGACACCTCCGTACTGTGTATAGGTCTGCTTGAAATCACAGATCCTTTTGGCAAGCTCCTTTACGGTTATGGGTTCGTCGTACCACAGCCTGTTGATCTGTGCCTCAACCCTCGCCTTGTCAATGAGAACCCGGGCATCGGACACGAGACCGGATGTTGCCGCTCCAATATGCTCGTCTATCTGATAGATTTTCTCAACTGTTTCAAGCTCCATCAGAGGGCTCGTCACTCTGCTATCCGCCAGAAGCAGAACCCCTTCAGATGTTTTAACACCAATGGCGGTCGCTCCTCTTTTAACCGCCTCTCTCGCATACTCGACCTGAAACAGTCTCCCATCCGGGCTGAATACAGTAATAGCCCTGTCATAACCCATTTGAGGTAATTGCATTTATTTCAACCTCCTTCATGCATTTTTCTGCCTTTTTTAATGTTCCGAATACACCATGTATTACGGGCAATACATCTTCACCCTCCATATTTTTCAATGTTAGCAGGGCAAGCTTGATCTTCTCTACAGATTCAGCTGAACACCTTATTATTCCTTTCCCCTTATCAAATTCTTCAATCCACATTCCTGTATCTGCAGATCCCGCATCTCCGAATAGGGATATCAGACTCCTCCACAACTCTCTCGTCATCTCCTGTTTATTAATCCGGCTCTCTCCTTTAACCTCAAATACGATATATCTTTTTCTATATCTGAGGGATGGAGGAAGTCCTTTCAATCCAGAACCTCCAGACCATTCAGAATAAAATTACTGTCCATCTTTTTCCTGATGAGCTTAACCGGATATTCAGAAATGCCCTTCAGGGCAATCTTTTCTTCAAACCCGTAAAGTCCGGCAAGTGTGACAAGATCCCCTGGGGATCTCATGGTACGGGGTGATACTGCACCTGAAGTCAGAAGAAAGGGGACCCGGAATTTTTTTATTATTCTCACCACATCCCTGTTTTTTTCAATAAATCTCATTCTTCTCATCCCCCTCTCTGTGATGAGGGGTAAGGTGGATACATCGATAAAGACTCCTCTCTCTCCGGCAAGTTTCAGCGTTGTGTAATCGAGCTCTCTCCCGGGATGATCGAGTATTACATCCACCTTCCTCAGTTCCACAGCGGTTCTGCAGACTTCAAGGTTACCCTTAACTCCGATGATTTTTTTTTACCTGATAACCGCCTGACCTTCTCAATCAACTCACTGCCTGATCCCGCCTTGATTATGAGCCCATGAACCCCTTCAGAGTTTTCGAAATTCTCTTCTGAGAAAACAATTACTTCATCAAATCCCAGAAGTTTTCCCATTTTCACGCATTCATTTGATTCAACGTGAGCATCAACACGCATCTATCATTTCCTCCATTTTTTTGATGAGTTCATCTTTTCCCTTCGAATACAGAATCAACTTCACTCTGATGTGTATCGCATCCCCATGGGATGTGAGGCGTGGAACGCCTTCGGAGTACGCAATCTGTTTGTCAAACCTGAGATGAAGGTTGTTTTCTTCATCAAGCCTTTTTTGAAGCTCCTCTTTCAACCTTTCTCTGTCTTTTTTACCAAGGGATCTCAGAATTCCTTCAAAAATTTTTTCAGCTTTTTTGCGCCCGGCCTCTCCTGTTATAACAACGACGGGATTCCCGAAATGACCCTTTACGGTTCTCTTCCTGAGTTCAATATCTCCCACAATGCTACTAATTGCCCTTGCAACCTTCTCAGGATCTTCAGTGGAATAGGAGAGAGACCTTAGGGTAAGCCTCCCTATCACTTTCCTCTCCTTCTGTTTGCCCTGATGCTGGGCCTGACTTTTTCAGCGCCTTTTCCCTTTGTCCTCAATCCCCTTGATTTCTTTCCAGCAGAAGTAAGGCCTCTGAAAACTCTCCCCCTCTTTCCCGAGATCCAGTTGATTTTTTCATCTTTCAGAACTGCAGGATGGTCTCTGTCCACAAGTATGACCTCAAACCACTTGAATCTTCCATCCTCTCCAACCCAGTATGAATTCAGAACTTCCATGTTCGGGTACTTTCTTCCTGCCCTTTCCTCAGCAATCCATTGCAGGCTCTTCTTCGGCGTTATTCTTTTCATACCCATTCGTGCACTCCTTCTACCTTTTTTGAATCTTGATTTTCTCCTTCCACCCCTTCTGACTCTGACTCTCACAACAACGAATCCCTGTTTCGCTCTGTAGCCCAGACTCCTTGCCCTGTCGAGTCTCGTTGGTCTGGGGATTCTGACAACAGAACCCTCTTTTCTCCATTTCTGGAGTCTGTACCACATAAGCTCCTTAACATATGTTTCATCGGGTCTCTTCCAGGCTGATCTTATATGTGCGTACATTGATCTCATTGAAAACACCTTTTGCGAAGACTGAAGATTCTTCTATATATATCTTTAGGAGCTTTTCTTCGTAGACAGAAACAGTGATATTCTCTCCCCACAATTAAAAAATTATGAAATGCTATTACTGTGGCAGGGAGATTAAGAGGGGTGATACAGTGGTCACTTATATAGTTAGCTGTTGCGGAATCGGATATGTTCATAAAGAATGCGAACCGATGATGGATGAATATTCCGGATATGTTGTTAAAAAGGAAGAGCTGAAAGCTGAAGAAATCCTGGGAAATGATTACTCCCATGAGTAGGTGCTTACATCGATGGTCATGTCCACAAGATAATCAAAGTCTACTCTGTCAAGCCATCCATGCTTTTCGAAAACATTACTTCCCGATGCACCGATAACTGTGGCATCGCTGTACTCCGATACAAGCTCCTTAACCTTCTCAACATCTATTCCGTACTTTGGGAGTGTTAACCCGCCAAATAATATGAGTATCTCTGCATCATCGGGCACATCTTTTTTTCTCCATTCGAACTCAAAACCCGATGGTTTTATAACGTAGCTTTCCGATTTTTCGGCGTTCAGTATGTAATAGAACTCGGCATTTTTAATTCCCCTCAAACCCGAGATTATGAGTTCCGCAAGAGGAATACATGTTCCACTGCATCCAATTAAAATAATCCTCTTGTTTTTCCTGCCCTTCAGTGTTTTCTGAACAACTCTCCTTATTGCGGAATTAAATCCTCCAATTCCGCTATCTTTCGCTATCACCTTCATGGATCTGAATTTTCTTTTCTGTCTTATAAAGTTATTTTTTCAATGGATATTATTTCCTCACCGCCAGAACAGGACATGGGGCGGTTTTGATAACTCCATCCGCAACACTTCCAATGATTCTTCTCACACCACCCCTCCCTCTCGTGCCTATAACAATGAGGTCTGCATTCTCTTCCCTTGCAACTTTCGTAATGGTGTCTGCAGGTCTTCCCTTTTCCACCCGTTTTCTCACCCTGAGATCAAGTTCCTTTCCTTTGTCTTCGATCTCATTCAGTATTTTCTCTCCGAACTCCATTTCCGCCTTCTCTATCTCAACAAGAATATCCGGCCTTGGGACCTCCCAGAAGATGTAACCCTCTCTCATCACATAGACAGCGATGATCTCGGCATTTTTGATTCTGGCCATATCAAAAGCCGGAATGTAGGCCTGCTTCGCCTCTTCCGATCCGTCTGTAGGTAGAACAATCTTTTTTATTTCCCACATCATGGCACCCCATGGATTCTGTACCTCATAGATGATTAAGTTTTTCTCACCATTCCAGTCTGACAGTAATTTTATCTCCAGGTTTCAGCCCGAACAATTTCCGGGCATTTCCTCTGTTCACTGATATCTCAAGGAAATCGTGACTTCCTCTGATTGCAAGTGGAGTGTTTGGCGGAACCGCCTCGTAGAATCTTACGAGTGGCAGTTTACTGCTTTTCAGGTGAACGAAACTGGCATCCTCAACCATAGTGGAAGGGATGTTGGTCACGATATTTCCAAATCTGTCGACATAGAGTACCATTCCATGCAAGGTCTCACCCTCTCTGCGGGCCGTGAGTATGTTGAGATCAACCCATTCGTCAGCAGGTTCACCCAGCTCCTCTGGAGATGTCCCTCCTGAAAGATATCCCGCTGCTGGGGCAAAAATATCCCTGCCATGAAATGTGGACGAGATCCTCTTAAAAAATCTCTTTTTTATCTCGTAAACAGTGAATTCACCCTTTTTTCTTGCTGAGGGAATGAGAACTCCGTTATCGGGGCCCACAAGATACGTCTCACCACATCTGATCATGAGGGGTTTCCTCTCAGTCCCAACACCCGGATCCACAACACACACATGTATGGAATTTTCAGGAAACCAGTCGATGGCAGAGTAAAGGAGAAATGAAGCCTCAATAATGGAATGTTCTCTAACTGAATGGGTTATATCGATTATCCTTGCATGAGGGTTAATGGAAAGAATAACCCCCTTCATTTCCGCAGGATAGAATTCTCCGAAATCAGTGGTGAGGGTGATTATCATCTTAATCCCCCTTATATCTGATCATGTTCTCCCTGCCCATCCTGACCTTTTCCACAACACCCCTTTTCTTTAACAATGCTATTATATTGCTGACCTTTGATTTGGAAAATCCGGTTAATCTGACTATATCTGACTGGAGAATCTCTCTTCTTTCTCTCAGAATATCAAGAACGATTTCTTCATCGGTTCTGGGCCTGTCATTTATGGATTTCTCACCTGAAGCCCTGAGTTTTCTGAAGGCAACCACAGCAATCCCCACCGCAATGAAAGGCAACAGAACGGGAAGGATGTACGAACTGGAACTGCCCGATTCTTTTCCAGCCTGTTCTCCTCCGTGATCCTGAATCTTAACGGGTGTTAACACAACAGTTGGTTCACCATTTCCGAAGTTTCTCGGGCCATACCACCTGAGAGTTCCGTCAGATACTTCATCTGGCTGTGGTATGATTGTTTCTGCCCTGTAACCTGATGGAATCGTAATAAAGAATGCATCGTCTCTGAAGAGATACAGCCCTCCCTCAAACACATCTCCTATGACAATAGACCCATTTTCAGTATTCGCAAAATTCTTCCATGTGAACGAATAGGTGATGGCATCGTACGGAGAGAGACCTTCAACCAGATCTATGTTCACAGAATAACCATCACCCGACATCGTTCTTCCGGTATGGACTGAGGCCTTTGAGATGAGATTGCTCATTCTATTTTTGAAATCCTGAAGATACGCCGACTCGTTGAAGTTATCAACAACCTTTCTGAAGGCCTCAACTTCCTGAGTAGATGCAAGGGGAATTATATCTCTGACAACAAATCTTGCTGAACCATTTTTTTCAACCGAAATCTGGTAGAACACCTTTTTTTCCTGAGCATTAACCGGAAAGGTCAGTACCATCAGAGCAAGTAAGATAAAAGAT
>WAJW01000129.1 GCA_015523685.1 Archaeoglobaceae archaeon | reverse complement strand
GATATGGATTTTATTTGAAAAATTATTTAGTTTTTACCCCTTATTCGGATTTCGCTTTCGGTCCTGAATTTCTGGATACCCTCCTTTACGGTCTCCCTCACCGCTTTCCATATCTGTTTCCCGATATCGCTTGCAGGACCGGCATATTCATGGTACGTCCCTCCTGATTTGGCAATAATCACCGCATCTGTATTTGTGCCCGTGAATCTGTAGCCCATTTCAAACAGTGAAGCAGATTTTGCTTCTGTGGCCGTTATTATGGCATTAAGCATTGCCCCATCTGACACATCACCATGGATCAGAACGATTATGTTTATAGTTCCAATTCTCTCGTTATGGTTGGTTGGGCCGGCTGTGGTAAAAACGGTCACTTCCTCTGTCTCACCCACACATAAATTCTTCATTGGAACTGCCGTAAGAAGACCGAAATAGCTCTCCAGAGAGTGTTTCTCCGCTACCAGCTTCAGGTACTCTATCGGCCTTTCAAGTTTGAATTCATCTCTCACAGTGTGGTTGAAAATATGTCTAACTCTCTTCCAGCCACCGAGCAATCCAGTGCTCACTGCCTCAAATTCTCCCTCGATAATGAGTGTCTCATCCTCAACCCAGTATCTCATTCAACATCCCTCTGATATCTTTTACATCTCTCACAACCCATCTGCATAGCTCCAAAGTCTGTCTGTATATCCTTTCTGCCTCTTCCCCATAAAAGTTCCTCTCGGAGAACGGTGTGGATTCAACGATCAGGAGTTTTCCCTGAAGTGCGGATTTGAACGCAGCCTTCAGGTTCAGAAGGTTACCCTTCCCCACAGGTATGCTGGAGAGTATGACAAGATCGCTTTTTTCGATCAGTTTCAGATTCTCTTCATGCGATTCCGGACTTACAGGTGAAAAAGGAGCTTCTGCAACTACCTCCCCACCTATCTCATTAATTGCCTCCCAGTCAGAATCAAGGGTATTCAGAACACCTGCAGAAACTGTATATCCCATCTCATCGAGCATGTATATCACCTCTCTACCGGTTCCCCCTCCACATATGATATGCACCCTTTTCCCCTTATCGGGGGATCTGGCAATTTTTGGAACGAGATATATCCGGCCTGCATGTTTTCTGACATCAACATCAGCCCTGAAAACATCTCTTATATTATGGGGCGTTATGACCTCTTCAGGTGTACCTGCATGAACCACCCTTCCATTCTTTATCATCATTATTTTGTTGCAGAAAGATGCAGAGAGGTTTATATCGTGAATTGCAATCAGGGCAGACCTTCTATCTTTCACACTCTCCCTTATTATTTCCATGATGTCAATCTGACTTGAGATGTCAAGATGTGAGGTGGGCTCATCAAACAACAATATTTTTGAATCCTGAGCAAACACCCTTGCAAGGAAAACCTTCTGCTTTTCACCTCCGCTCAGGGAGGTAAATGGTCTATTCTCAAAGCCATCCAGTCCCACCTTTTTCAATGCCCTTCTGGCCAGCTCAATATCTGATTTATGCGGTAGTCTGAGCCCTTCCATGTATGGCGTTCTTCCAAGAAGCACGACATCAAGGACTCTCAGTTCGGGTTCGGAGGTTTCCTGAGGAAGATATCCAATCTCTTTTGCAATCTCGGTTACGGACATTTCAGTGATTTTTTTTCCATCCAGATAAACCACGCCTGCTTCAGGACGTAATATCCCGAATATAGTCCTGAGTAGGGTTGATTTTCCACTCCCATTTGGACCGAGAAGAGCCACCATATCCCCATCTCTCACCCTGAATGTCACTCCTTTAAGTATTTCCGAGCTTCCGAGCTTTACCCTGAGATCTCTGATGTCCAGAATCACATTCTTCCCCTCCTGAGAAGGTAGAGGAAAAAAGGGGCTCCGAGCATCGCAGTTATTATCCCTACAGGAAGTTCCCCCTCTATAACATTCCTTGCTATTACATCAACGAAGGGCATGAAGGCAGAGCCAAAAAGGAGTGAGGCGGGTAGGAGGATTCTGTGATCTGCACCTGAAATGATTCTCATCATATGGGGTATTATCAGACCCACGAATCCAATCACACCGCTCACAGCAACTGCAGAAGATGTGAGGAGAGCAGATGAAACTATAATCCTCCTCTTGAATTTTTCAACATCGATTCCCACACTCATGGCGTGTTCTTCTCCGAGCAGGATGGCATTGAGATTCCATGAGTTTAACAAGACGAAAGTCAGTGAAAATATCATTGGCAAGACCGCAATTTTAACCTTATCCCAGCTTGCAGTCCAGAATCCCCCCATTATCCAGAAGATAACTTTTGACATATCCTCTCCCGCCATGTATATGAGAAAGGATGTTACCCCAGAAAGAAAAGATGCCATGGCCACCCCGGCAAGAAGGAGTGTATAGACGGGTGCTCTCCCCCTCACAACTCCAATCCGATAAACGACGAGGGCGGTCAATACAGCGGTCAGAAATGCCCCTGCCATTATGTTTATACCTGTGGCGATGCCGAGAAGGAATACAGTTGCAGCTCCAACACTTGCACCACTCGAGACACCTATTATATAGGGATCCGCAAGAGGATTCCGGAAAAGAGCCTGCATCGAGCATCCTGCAACTGCGAGTGAAGAACCCACAAGCATGGCAAGAATTGTTCTGGGCAATCTGATCTGGAATATTATGTCCTTTACTGTTTTTGCTTCAGAGATATTCTCATTTCCACTCAAAACGGAAAAAATATCCTTAACACTGATCTTTGCAGGACCTATGCTGATACCCACAATTACAGCGAGGATATTCAGAGCAATTAGTATGAGGATCAAACCTGTTTTCGTGTTCATATGTGCCAATCCCTCTGTTAAACGATGAAGATTTTTATTTTATATAAAATATCACTGAAATGCATCCGGATGAAGAAATCGAGCAACAACCTCCACCGCCCTGGCAACACGGTACGACGGTCTGGAGATTATATCGGCGTCAACAATAAAAACTCTGTTTTTTCTGACCGCCTCTATTGATTTCAATCTTTCGTCGCTCATGACCCAGCTGTATGTTATGTTCTGTACTCCCCCCATACCGTTTCCACTGCTCACTATTATAACATCTGGGTTGGCTGATACGAGGTCTTCAATGCTTACAATTCTCCAGCCTGTGAAGTTGAATACGTTTTCTCCCCCCGCAATGGATATTATTTCATCGATAAACGTATCTTTACCGCTGACCCAGATCGGATCGTGCCACACTATGTGCGCTACTCTTACTCTTTTTTCACCCTCTACTGCCTTCTTAACCGAGTTTATCTCATTCTCCATTTCTTTAACGATGCGTGTGGCATTTTCCTCAGTCCCTGTGATCTTTCCGAGGAGGATTATATCCCGTTCAATATCTGCAATTGATCTGGGATTCAATGCAACAACTGTAAGGTTCAATCTTTTCATTGTTTCAATTGCTTCAATTCCATTTCCATATGCAGCGACGACAAGATCAGGTTCGAGGCTCACAACCTTCTCTATATTAATTGTTGAATATCCTCCGATTTTCTCTTTCTCTTTTGCTTCAGGAGGGTAGTCGCAGTAGTCTGTAACTCCCACTATTCTGTTACCGAGACCCAGTGCAAACAGTATTTCAGTGTTGCTTGGCGCAAGGGATACAATTCTCTGTGGAGTTTTATCCATAGCAATCTCATATCCAAGATCATCCTTCAGAACCTCACTTCTCTCTGGAGTATTCTCTGAAACCTTGATTGATTGGTTCAATCCATTTAACCCATTGGTGGTATTTTCGGGAGTAATGGATGGTTGGGGAGATGGAGATGGGGAAATGGGGGAAGGAGGTGGAGATGAGATGCATGCAGAAAAAAACAGGGCGATTGATAGGAGTATAACCGTTAGCAGGCGATTCTTTTTCATACTCTCCCTCTCAACCTCAGGGCAACGATGAGTGCAAAGATACCTGCGAATATGCCCGGAGAGGGTACCTTTCTGGCTGGTTCCTCCTGTGTCTGTGTTTTTTCAGGTGTTGTCTCTGGTGTAATCGTTTTTTCTGCAAGAGGTGTGTTTATCTTTTCCGGTGTTGTCAGTGGAGTCTCCTCCGGGGTTGGAGTCGGAGCAGGTTTTTCAGGAGGAGTTTCGATGACTTTACTCTCACCGGGTGTTTCATTGCTCTCCTGTGTCGATGAGATTGTGTTCATGCTCTGGTTATTAATGCTCACATTTCCTGTCAGGGGTTTTATGGGGTGGGGCTTACCCAGCAGGGCCATTATTGCTGAGACGGTCATGTATCCGGGGTTGGAGGTCTGATATGTGGTGTATTTAAAGTATCCTTCTGAGGTCTGCAGGCTGATGAGATGGTCAACGACGCTTATATCATTCTTTTTCCAGGAGAGAGGGTTTTGTCCAGCAGAAACCAGAGCTTGGATTATCCATGAAT
>WAJW01000128.1 GCA_015523685.1 Archaeoglobaceae archaeon | reverse complement strand
TCCATAGAATCCTCGATGAGGGTGAGAGATACGGTTCTCTTGGAAGAAAGGGGAAGGTAATAATAGAGCACACCTCCGCCAACCCCGATGGCCCTCTTCATATAGGTCATATAAGGAACAGCATCATAGGAGACATAATCTCAAGGGTTTTCAGAAAGGCGGGTTATGACGTCAGCTCTGAATACTATGTTAACGATATGGGAAAGCAGATCGCGGTAGCTGTTCTCGGAGCCAGAAGGTATGGTATTGACAGGGGCAAAAAGGGCGATTTTGCAGTTTCGGAAGCATATGTCCGGATCAACAGAGAGGGATTTGATGAAAGGGAAGTTGAAGAACTCATGCTCCGTTATGAAAATGGTGATCCCGATACCGTGGAGGAATTCAGGAAGATCGTTGATCTGTCTTTAAGTGGTATCAGGGAGACCCTTGAGCGCCTGAACATAGAACACGATATTTTTGTCTGGGAAAGTGAATTTCTCAGAAATGGATATGTTGAGAAGACAATCCAGAGACTCTCCGCCCTTGAAGAATTTGTAAGAGATGATGCAACATATATCGACCTTAAAAAACATGGATATGATAAGGAGGTCTTTCTGACAAGGAGCAATGGAACAAGCCTTTACATATTGAGGGACATAGCCCATCACATCTGGAAGGGAGAGAATTACGACAGGGTGATAAATGTTCTTGGAGCGGATCATAAGCTGTATGCGGAGATGATGACTCTGATACTATCACTGATAGGTGCAAAACCTCCCGAGAACGTAATATTCGAATTTGTTACACTTCCTGAAGGTTCGATGAGCACGAGGAAAGGTGAATTCATTTCAGCAGATGAGCTCATCGAAAGAGTGGAGCAGAAGGCAATGGAGCTTTCCAGATCGGGGGATTCGGAAGATGAGAGGAAAAATATTGCAAGAGCAGTGGCGACAGGAGCCATCAGATTTGATATTGCTCGTGTCTCTCCTGAAAAACCCACTGTATTTAACTGGCAAAATGCCCTTGATTTTGAGAAACAGACTGCTCCATATATCCAGTATTCATATGCAAGGGCCAGAAGCATCCTGAGAAAAATAAACAATGCACGGCCATTTCAGATTCGGGATGTTCATCCTGCAGAGAGAGCTCTCATTCTGGAGATGTCCAAACTATCTTATATTGTCGAGAGAGTTATCGATACCCTCAGACCCAACATCCTGACTTCCTATGCTCTATCTCTTACAACGGCCTTTAATAACTTTTACAGGGATGTTCCTGTTCTGAGAGCAGATGAAAGTGTCAGAAAGTTCAGAGTTGGCCTTGTGAAGGCGTTCACCCTGGTTATGGGGGAGACCATGAAACTTCTGGGAATTCAGACCCTTGAGAGAATGTGATGCGGGGGTGAATACCTGAGTTCACCAAAAATTTTTGAAGGACTAATGCTGAACCCGGATGGTAGCACAACCAGAGGCAGGCTGATACGGGACAGGGAGGGAATTAAATTTGAAGAAGGTGAGGATTCAAAGGAGGAATTCCTCTTTTCTCCCGGTCTCTGCAACTCTCACATCCACACCGGAGATTCAGTAATAAAGGATCCTCCATATCTACCCCTCGAAAAACTTGTGTCTCCCCCTGATGGACTCAAACATCGTATTCTTGAAAGCAAGGGAGATGAAGAAAAGATTACTGCAATATCCGGAACCATTGAGCTGATGAGATATTCGGGGACTTCAATGGCCCTTGAATTCAGGGAGGAAGGGATTAGAGGTATCAGGATATTTCATAGAGCGGTTAACCGGATCAGAAACCCCCCTGAATTTAAAGTGCTCTCGAGACCTTCCAGCACACCTGAGGGGGAGGAACTTCTAAAAGTATCCGATGGATTCGGGATGAGCAGTACAAGAGATCACAGTTTCAGATTTCTTGAAGAACTCAGGAAATTATGCAGGAAGGAGGGTAGATTATTTGCAATTCACGCCGGGGAAAAGGATGGGGATGACGTGGACCCTGCCCTTGCCCTTGACCCCGATATACTTGTTCACATGGTAAAAGCGAGTCCCTCTCAGCTCAGAATGGCCATGGATGAACATATACCCATATGTGTGTGTCCGAGAAGCAGTGTATTCACGGGCAACATACCGGGGAAAAAGATTCTGGGAATGCTCGGAGAATACGACAGCCTTCTGATCGGAACCGACAATGTTATGATAAATGCTCCGGATATGTTCAGAGAGATGGAGGTGGCATCAAAACTGTTTTTCAGGGATGACTATGCGGTTCTGAGGGCGGTATTCAATCCGTACAATCTGTTCCAAAAGAAAATTGAAGAATACCTGATATTTGACCTGAAATCTCCAAATTTTTTCAATACCTCCAGAATTGCCTCATCCTTTGTCAGAAGATGCAGTGCCAATGATTTAATTGGACTGATAGGAAAGAACGGTTTTTTACTTCGAAGAAAGGTATTTAAAGAATGAATCTCAGGGAGGGGAAGAGGTGTGTTCGATGCTTGCAAAGGATATAATGAACCCCGAGGTGATTACAGTTTCAATTCCGGGCACAAGGGATGAGGTGCTTGAGTTACTCAAAGAGCATGGCATCTCTGGAGTTCCGGTTGTAAAAAATGGCGAACTTGTCGGTATAATAACAAGAAAAGATATTATCAATAACCCGGAGGAGGAGCAGACCGCTCTTCTCATGACAAGAAATCCAATAGTGGTTTCTCCGAACACACCTCTTCAGGAGTTGGTATCCATTCTTGTTAAGTCAGGGATCAGAAGACTTCCCGTTGTGGAAAATTCCAGGCTTGTGGGAATAGTCACGGTTGCTGACATTGTAAAAGCAATAGCGGATATGAAAATAGAGAAAAGAGCAGGGGAATTCATGGAAAATACAGTTCCGGCAGTATGGGATGAGACCCCGCTCAATGTAGCGGGAGAGATAATGAGGCTGACGAAATCAGAGGCACTTCCTGTGCTGAACGGGAAAACAAAGCTTGTGGGGATCCTGACGGAAAAAGAGATAATAAACAGAACCTCCCTGGAGGATCTGGTGGAAGCATCTGATTACTCACAGGCAGGTGGAGAGGACGAATGGATGTGGGAGGGACTGAGAGACTTCACGAGAAAATATTTCGAGGTGACAGTGTTGAAACTCCCCGATATACCTGTGAGAGAGGTCATGCGGGAAACCGTGTCCATCTACCCTAACACCAGCATAAGCGAGGCTGCAAAACAGATGGTTAAGAATAAGGTGGATCAGCTCACAGTGATTACTCCAGAAGAAAAACTGCTGGGAATCGTTTACGACAGAAACGTGATCAGGGCTCTTCTGTGAGGTGCGTTGGTTGCAGGATCTTCCGATAAACGAGATAAAAGAGCTTGAGAAACTTTACGGTAAACCGGCAGAAAAATACATCGATATCGAGATGGAAGATGAAGATTGCTTCCTTGTTAAGGCCTCTGCGTCAAAGGGTAGAAATCACGATGTGACTGTTTTTATATTTAAGGACGATAAGCTGATCCTTATAAAGAAACATTCATACCCTGAAGGAGTTTACAGAGCACCGAGCGGAGGTATAAACAGAGATGAAAGTGTTATTGAGGGTATACGGAGAGAGATCTTTGAGGAAACCGGCACCGAAATCCAGCTTGAAAGGTATATTCTCAGGGTCCATGCAAGATTCATATGTAATGGAGAGGTCATTCCCTGGGTTTCTCATGTATTCACCGCCAGATACGTGAGCGGAGATCTGATTCCGAGAGATACCAGGGAGGTGGCCGGGATAAAACTCTCCACCGTGGAGGAACTTCAGTCAGATATAAGAAATGCCATGCTGAAGGATGGAAGAGGAGGGTTTAAATACAGGGTCTTTCTGACAGATGAGACTATGAAGGAGATCTTCGGAAAAGATATGATATCCGATAATATTGAGGGAAATGGAGGTGTTGAATGATGACAATATTTGATAAGATAGGCGAACAGGACGTAACAAGGGCCATAGTCTCTGAATTCACGAAAGATTTTGAGGAGTATGCCGGGACGGATGTTATCATCATAGGTGGTGGCCCGAGCGGGTTGATGGCAGGGAAGGAGCTTTCTGAAAATGGAGTCCGAACCCTCATAATCGAGAGAAACAACTATCTCGGAGGTGGCTTCTGGCTTGGTGGATTCCTGATGAACAAGGTCACGGTCAGAAGACCGGGAAACGAAATTCTCGATGAGCTGGGAGTTCCTTACAAGAAATATGTTGAGGGACTTTACGTTGCTGACGGGCCTCATGCCTGCTCAAAACTGATCGCCTCGGCCTGTGATGCTGGAGTGAAGATACTCAACATGGCCACATTTGACGATATTGTTTTGAGGGAGGACAGCAGGGTTGCAGGTGTGGTTGTCAACTGGACTCCGGTTTCTGCACTTCCAAGAGAGATAACATGCGTGGACCCCATAGCTCTTGAATCCAGACTTGTCATAGACGCATCCGGTCACGATGCTGTTGTTGTGAAAAAACTTGAGGAGAGGGAGATGATTAAAACTCCGGGTTTCGGTGCCATGTGGGTGGAAAAATCAGAAGATCTCATTGTCGAGCATACCGGTGAGGCTCATCCCGGCCTGATTGTCACCGGAATGGCCGTTTCAACAACATACGGGCTTCCAAGAATGGGTCCAACCTTCGGAGCAATGTTACTTTCAGGAAAGAAGGCTGCCGAGATTGCTCTCGAGAAACTGAAGGAGTAATGTACACCATATACATATACGACCCGGAGATAGAGTGGTTTAAAACTGAAAGAATAGGAGATTATCTGCGGGAAAAATTTCCCGAATTCAATGTTGAGCTCAGGGGGGACTTTTTCAATCATTTCAGAGCAGGAGAGGACACCGCAAGAGCTCTTGCGATGTCGAGGGTCAGACATCCATATAAACGGATTGAGTTCCAGCCCCTATATGGAGAGATAGAATACGAGAAGAGGGTTCTGGCTAAAAAAGCAGAGGGGACGGGAATAATCTATGATGGTATTCTATTCCTCTCCGTCCTCCAGAACCTGATACCGGATTACGAGAAGAGTGTTGAGAACATACACCTTGTGTTCACCAGGAGGATTGTTGCAACGCTGAACGACAGATACCACGCGAGAGTTGTACTTCTTTCAATACCCTCCGTGATCTCAGTTACGGGGATTGTTGAGGGACCAGCAAAACCGAGGGAGTTCTACATTGCAAAGAGGAAGCTGATCACTCTTGGTGTTCCACCGGAAGTGTTGAAGGAGAAGTTTTCAGGCAGATTTGTGGATTATGGCGATGCCAGAATCACAGAAATTGCCAAGGGTTACGCGATTCAGGCCATTGTCCATCACATTTCCGGGGAGGGATTCTGCCAGGACAAAAACTGCAGGCTATTCAATGCTCACTGGCAGGAGGATATGATCCATGCCCAGCTTTCAGAGCCTGAATTCTGCGAGAGGCACGAGAGGCTGATAAAAAACATTGCAGAAGGCAGGGTTGATATATGGCACTGACAGAAACCCGGGAATCTTCTGGATGATTGATACAGAGCCTTTAACTCCAAAACAGATTTTACAGATAATAGC
>WAJW01000127.1 GCA_015523685.1 Archaeoglobaceae archaeon | reverse complement strand
CTATGTTAATCCGGGAGCATTTTCAACGTGAGTTTTAAATCTCATTGGATTTTTTTCTGAATTTTTCCACCCTTCTGGCAATTTTTACGGCTGCAACAGCAGCACCAAACCCATTGTCTATGTTGACCGCAACGACACCGGGAGAACAGCTCTGAAGGATTGAGTAGAGGGCAGAAATCCCCCCGCCTCCGGCACCATACCCAACTGAGACAGGTACACCTATAACCGGCACGTCAACCAGACCAGCGACAACAGACGGAAGAGCTCCCTCCATTCCGGCAACAACTATAACTGCATCGACATCCTCCTCAATAATTTTTTTTACAGCCGGTATGAGCCTGTGCACGCCAGCCACTCCGGCATCATAAAATGTGATTGTCTCACATCCCAGCTCCTCACATATCATTCTGGCCTCTTCCGCAACTCCGAGATCTGAAGTGCCACCGGAAAGTATTGCAACCCTGCCACTCTGAGGATATACGTCCGAATCCTTTTCCCTGATCACCATAACCCTTCCGTTCTCGCTGTATCTGACGTATCTGTCGCCAAATCTTTCTTTAAGCTGATCCATTTTTTCCCGGGATATCCTTGTGATTATGCATCTTCCTTTTTTTTCAAGGAAAAAATCCACCATTCGAATGAGGTCATCAATGTTTTTTCCCTCTCCAAAGATAACCTCGGGAACTCCTGTTCTATACTCTCTGTTCGGGTCCACACGTATTCCGGTATTGAGCTGTTCGATCTCAAAGAGTTTTATCATCTTTTCTGCCTGTTCAAGACTTATTTCTCCTGAGATAAGTTTTTCAAGTATATCTCGCATGATCATCTCCTGCACATATCGATGAAATTCTCAATTATCCTTAAACCTGTATCTCCGCTTTTCTCAGGGTGAAACTGGGTACCCATTACAGAATCTCTGACAACTGATGATGGAAATTCAACCCCGTACTCTGTTTTGGTGCTGACAAATCTTTCATCTGTCCTCATGAAATAAGAATGCACAAAATAAACATAACTACCGTCCTCAATTCCATCAAAAAGCTCGCTATATCTGGTTATTCTCAGAGAGTTCCACCCCATGTGAGGTATCTTTATATCGCCGGTCAGTCTGGTTACTTTACCCGGTATGAGATCAAGTCCTCTGTGAAGCCCCCCCTCCTCACTTTCAGAGGCGAGAATCTGCATCCCGAGACATATGCCCAGAAGAGGTCTATCACTTACAAGTTCCAGAATTTCAGATTTTATTGGAGCGATGTTTTCAATGGCGCATCTGAAAGCTCCCACTCCAGGCAGTATTATCCCATCACATCTTCTGAGCTCATCTGGAGAGGAAGTTATCACAGCCTTGCCGCCTTTCTTCTCAACTGCATGTGATATGCTTTTCAGATTGCCCACACCGTAGTCCACTATTCCGATTCTCATCACTTCAACTTTTCCCTCCCCATTTCATAAACTTTATCCCGATTACATCAATTAATGAAACTATAAACCTATAATAACTGAGGTGAAGGACGTTCATTAAAATTCATAAAATTTATTAACGAATATCTCTGAGGGCGGACACGGATATACAAGGCTCAAGAGGGGAATGAGATGAAAGAGATAATGCTTGGAAATTATGCAATGGCAAGAGGGTTTATCGAGGGTGGAGTTAATGTTGCCACTGGATATCCGGGGACACCGTCAACTGAAATCCTTGAATATATTATAGATAATGCTGAAGATTTCAACATTTATGTTGAGTGGTCTGTAAATGAAAAAGTTGCAGCTGAAGTGGGCATATCTGCATCTATTATGGGATACAGGTCAATGACCACAATGAAGTCGGTCGGATTGAACGTCGCCTCAGAGCCCATAAATGCTTACACTTACATGGGAGTTAATGGGGGTTACGTTATGGTTTCTGCAGACGATCCCTCTTGCCACTCAACACACACGGAACAGGACAGCAGAATTCATGCAAAACTTGCTTACCTCCCGGTACTTGAACCGTACAGCCCTGCTGAAGGCAAGGAAATGGCGAAGAGGTCCTTTGAACTCTCAGAAAAATGGAATCAACCTGTTCTTTTCCGGACTACAACAAGGATTGCCCATTCCAGAATAGGTGTGGAATTTGGAGAGAGGGTGGAGAAAGAGGTGGAGGGCAGGTTCATCCCCGACCCAAAGAGGTATGTCAATCTGCCTCAGAATGCCAGAAGAATGAGGAATGAACTTGTTGAAAGGATGGACAGAATTGCTGAGGATGTGAACAAGCTTGAGTTCAACTGGATTGAAGGTGATGGTTCAGCAGGAATTATTGCATCCGGCCCTCCTTACGGAAATGTGAAGGAAGCCATTACCAGGCTCGGGGTAGAGTGCAAAATCCTTAAACTTGGAACTCCCCATCCCATACCTGAAAGGCTTTTAATTGAATTCCTTGATGGTCTTGATAGAGTTCTGGTGGTTGAGGAAGTTGAACCTGTTGTTGAAGAGGGAGTATCGAGAATAATCGCCAGAGAGGGCATTGATTGTAAGGTCTATGGAAAAGGAATCGTTCCAAGAACCGGAGAGCTTGGACCTGATGTGGTTTATAATGCCCTCGCAACATTTTTTGGTAAGGAGAAAAAGGATCTTTCAGCTTACGAGGCGTTGACGAATGAGATTTCTGAGATGATCCCTCCCAGACCTCCAGTTCTATGTCCTGGATGTCCTCATAGAACCGTCTTTTATGCCATGAACCGGGTAGAAAGAAAGTTGCTCGGGAAGAAGGGCAGAATTGTGAAACCCTCGGACATAGGATGCTACACTCTGGGTTATCAGCCACCCCTGAATGCGGTGGATACGAATCTCTGTATGGGTGCGAGCATCGGAGTTTCAGAAGGCTTTTCCAAACTTGGAAAAGACCCCGTGGTTGCTACGATAGGTGATTCAACCTTCTTCCATGCAGGGATACCACCACTCCTCAATCTTGTTTTCAACAATTCCAATGCCACAGTAGTTGTGCTCGACAACAGAACCACAGCAATGACAGGACACCAGCCCCATCCCGGAACAGGCTTCAATGCCAGAAAAGAGGAAACAAAAAGAATCCAGGTGGAAGACATTGCCAGGGCATGTGGAGTGGAGCATGTGAGGATTGTGGATGCATTTGATTTAAAAGATGTTATGTCGGGTCTTGAGGAGGCGGTGAAACACGATGGTGTATCCGTGATAGTGTCGAAGGGGCCATGCGCCCTACTTGAATCAAGAAAAATGGAAACAGGTGAGGTTTACAGAGTGACCGATGACTGTACTGGGTGCAAAGCATGCATGAAGCTCGGATGTCCTGCCATGGATTTTGTGGAAAAAGCGATTATAGAGGAAACTCTATGCAGTGGGTGTTCCGTATGTGCTCAGGTCTGCCCCGTTAATGCAATAGAGGTGGTAAAATGAACATAGTTATGTGTGGAGTGGGAGGACAAGGCATAGTTCTTGCATCTCAGGTTCTGTCCAAAGCGGCCATCAATGCCGGGCTGGACGTTTACTGCTCGGAGAGCCATGGTATGGCCCAGAGAGGCGGTTCTGTGGTTGCACACATCAGAGTTGGTGAGGAGGTGTACAGCGGTCTGATACCCTTTGGCGAGGGCGACATACTGATCGCATTTGAACCCATTGAGGCCATGAGAAATCTTCCTTTTGTGTCAGAAAATGGGAAGGCCATTGTGAACACATACAGGATACCAGTGGTCATAAAGTCAGTTGAACCTCCTAGAGATACTGAGATCAGGGAATTTTTCAGAGATCATGTAAAAAAATCCTATTTCATAGATGCCACTTCAATTGCCAAATCGATAAATCCTCGAACACTGAATTCCGTTATGCTGGGGGCGGCATCGGCTGTGGATCTGCCATTTGGGAAGGAAGATTTGAAAAAGGCCATCATGGATTCAGTTCCCGAAAGGTTTCATGATGTCAACATCCGGGCCTTTGAGGCCGGATACTCCAGAATGAGGGAATTACTTTCTTCTGACGAGCTCTCTGTGTAGAGATACCACAAGATCTCCGAGGACTCCGAACATGACAAACTGAAGGCCGGACATGATGAAAAGAGCCGTGAGAATGGCCATCAAATAGTGGTTGATTCCCCTGAACCAGTCCACCACCACATAAATACCCGAAATTAGTCCTAAGACGATCATTACCCCACCGATCATTCCGAAATATCTCATGGGTTTGTGCATTTTCAAAAGATCGTAAATTGTGAGGCCTATTCTTATACCATCTCTCAGAGGCCTGAGTTTGGTCTTTCCCTTCCTTGCCCTGTATGTTATTGGCACCTCCTTTATTGTGTAGCCCTTTCTCAGAGTTTCGGCGGTTAATTCTGCTTCGATCTCAAATCCAGTGCTGGTAAGATTCATATTTTTGATAAGATCTCCTTTAAGGGCTCTGTATCCTGAAAGAATATCCCGGAGGTTCTCTCCAAAGCTCAGGCGAAAGGCCAGGTTAAGTATGCGGTTTCCCAGAAGATTGAGTCTTGAGAACGCGCCCTTCTCATATCTGGCAAATCGATTTCCGATCACATGGTCGGCTTCGTTATTCATTATTGGCTCTATGAGATTTCTGGATTCTCCGGGCAGATATGTACCATCTCCATCTATCAGAAGCAATATGTCGCAGTCAACCATGGAAAATGCCTGTTTTATGGCATTCCCCTTTCCCCTCCCCCTCTGAACAACAACCTTTGCTCCCTTTTCTCTGGCAATATCCCTTGTTCTATCGGTGCTGTGACCATCGATTACGATGATATCTTCATATCCCTCCCTGATAAACCCCTCAATAACCTCTCCTATTGCATTCTCCTCATTAAGGGTCGGGATGAGTACAGTTATCTTCATAGCCTTATGATTTTCAACAGGGATTTGATGGGTACACCTTCAATTGAATCGATCCCCTTCTTGTCAACGAGAACGCATCCCGCAATGCATCTTCCTCCTGAAGAAGAAATGCTCCGTATAATTTCTTTAAATGTAGTTCCTGTGGAGATCACGTCATCAACTATTATGCAGTTTTTCCCCTTTACCCTTGCGAAATTTTCACTGAAACTGCCTTTAACCGTCTCCTGATCGGGCTCCCATTTAACCTTTCTTGGTGAAAATATTGCCAGATCTGCATTGAGTTCTCCGGCGACCATTGTTGCAAGGGGTATACCGCTCACCGCAACACCCACCACACAGTCAATTTCCTCTTTCACTGTTTCGAGCATGATGTCCGCCATCATTTTTGAGATGAGATCCGTTCTGTAAGATGAGGAGGCGATGATATTCCAGCTCACATGGATGTCTGGTGGAGAGCTCACACCCTCCTCTGATTTTGAGATCAGCCACAGGGCAGTTTCACGGGAGACATTGAGTTCATCAGCAATTTCCCCCGTCCTGAGACCCTTTTTTTTAAGCTCAATTGCCTTTTTGATGAGATCATCCACCGAACTCATGTTCAGTTCCTCCTTTTCAGCACAACAGGAGACCCACACACCGGACATATGTCGTGATCTGGCGTGACCCTCCTGCATCCGCTACATACCTTTTCCCATTTATATTCTTTGGATATACCTTTCTGGACAACGGATTCGAATGGTATCTTAAGATGGTACGCCATGTTCTGAACGGTGTAGTCGTCGGTGAGAATCACAGCATGATATCCACTCTCTTTCAATTCCAGAGCTCTGGCAAGGAGTTTGATATCGGTCCCGGATAATCTGTGTATGTCTCCGGTTTTTTCCGCGTTTTTCATAATGTCACCTATGTATCTATCTGAGGCATCTTCCACATCAATTTCTGAAATTTCGAGTTTAAGTCTTGAAATTCTGTCTCTTACTTCCTCTATGACCTCGGGTACTGTTGTCAGACATCCTTCTGGCTTTTTACCGAGAATTATTGCTGTTGTGTCAAGTATCCAGATTTTCACAGCCATGATTTTGTGATTCAATCGAGATAAGTTTTCCTGTTGAGCATAGTTTGACAATTAATCATTTAAATATTAAAAAACCTATGATACATCTTTTTTCAATTTATAAAGTTATCATGAATATTGTATACACCCGCTGTGCGCAATGACAGTTTTTTCGACTGAATAAGCCCGTTAGAATGGATTGTTAATCGAAAAGTATATATATGGGTTGTTTTCTTAAATACTCTAACCTGAGTCCACCATTCGAAAAATGGGTGGTTAAATTCCACCCTTTCGGTATGTGGGGAGGGAAGTAGGTATATCTGAAAGTAAGGAGGTGAAAATGTATGGCTGAACTGCCAATTGCGCCTGTGGATAGAATTATAAGAAAGGCTGGAGCAGATAGAGTAAGTGAGGATGCAAGGGAGGCCCTTGCAGAGATACTTGAGGAGTATGGACTTAAAGTCTCTGCTGAGGCTGTCAAGCTTGCGAAGCATGCTGGCAGAAAGACTGTAAAGGCTGAAGATGTAAAACTCGCAGTTTCAAGAGTTTAAACCCCCATCCTCATTTTTTTACTTTTTTGGCGATTATCTTTTAATAATATCACTGTCCATTACTGCACCCAAAGTTTAATATTCAGTACCTGACAGAAATATACTGGATGTTCCACGAAGAAGAATATTCGAAGGTTGAAGTCAGAGGAGTGTATCTCACCTCAAATGGACTCGGGATGGCTCCGGTTGTCCTCCTGGAAGATGATGGTGGTAAGGTACTGCAGATATTCATAGGCGTTGCGGAGGCCCTCTCAATTCACAGTGCTCTCAAAAATGAAATAGCCCCGAGACCCATGACCCATGATCTTTTTGTTTCCGTTCTTGACAGATTGAGAATTGATGTTGCCAGGGTTGTGGTTGACGATCTTAACGAGGGAATTTTTTATGCGAGACTGTTTCTTTCCATAAATGGTGAGGAAATCGAGATTGACGCAAGGCCAAGTGACAGCATTGCCATAGCCCTGAGGACCAAATCGGAAATATACGTCAGGACTGATATAATGGATGTGGTGGGTGTCAACAGGGAAGAGCTGAGCAATTTTTTGAGCTTTGAGGATGAATTACTCTGAATAGATGAAACCGGGAAAACTTCCTCCAGAATATCTCAGAACTCTTATTGACAGATACGTAAGATGGTCGGAAGAAGTCATTGTCGGCTCTGGAATTGGTCTGGATTCCGCTGTGATCGATCTGAAAGAGGGCGGGTATCTGTTCCTCAAAACTGATCCCGTGACATTCGTGACTGAAGATATAGGATGGTACTCCGTTATAATAAATTCAAATGACATTGCTGTCAGTGGTGGAACTCCAGAATGGTTTCTTGCGGTTGTTCTGCTTCCCGAACATTCAGATGGTGAGACTGTCGGAAAGATATTCTCTCAGATTTCTGCAACCTGTCGTGAATTGAACATATCGTGGTGCGGAGGTCATACTGAGGTGACTCCGGGGATTGATAGACCGATAGTTGTTGGCACTGCGATTGGCAGGGGAAAAAGGTTCATCACTTCCCAATTCGCCAGAGCCGGGGATGCAGTTATACTAACGAAAGGAATTGCCATAGAGGGTACACTGGCCATAGCTCTCGAAAAAAGGGAGGAAATTGATCAGGAGCTTTTTAACAGAATAATGACCTTCAGAAAATGGCTCAGCATTCTTGAAGATGCGAGAATTGCGATGAGACATGGTGTCCATGCGATGCACGATCCCACTGAAGGTGGCCTGACCACAGCTCTGAATGAAATTGCGATTGCGTCCGGTAAAAGAATTGAGGTGAAATATGAATGGATAAAAATTCTTGATGAGACCAGAATCTTATGCGATATGTTCGACCTGGATCCTCTCGGGTTGCTGTCTTCAGGAGCACTTGTTGCCACGATTTCAATGGATAAAACGGGTCCTTTACTGGCGGATCTGAAAGCTTCGGGAATATGGGCAGGGGTTATTGGTTATGTAAAGGATGGACAGGGAGCATGGATTGAGAGGGATGGAAAACTTGAAAAACTCCGGCCCCGGGATGGGGATGAGATCCTTCGATTGATCTGAGTTCAGGTTAATACTAAAAATTTCAGAGGGTTCTATCAAAAAATTTATATTTATTGATGCAGATTATCATAATAATGAGGTAAAGTTTAATATATATGTGGTTACATGTAGTGATGAGCATTAAATAATGATATGATAATGAGGCTGGAGTGTTTGAAATGGCTGTTAAAACAGTGGAAAGGATGAAGAGTGGAATTGAAGGATTTGACGACCTCTGTGGAGGAGGCTTTATCAGAAACAGATCCTATCTTGTTTCTGGTACCTCAGGTGCTGGAAAAACAATTTTTGCTCTTCAGTTTCTTTACAGAGGCGCGGTTGATTATGAGGATCCCGGAATATTTATTGCCACAGAAGAGAGGCCTGAACATATCAGGGAAAATGTAGCAAACTTCGGATGGGATATCGAAAAGCTTGAAGAGGAAAACATGCTGGCAATCGTTGATGCTTCTTCCGCCAAAATAGGTCTTCCATCTGAGGAGAAATTTGTTGACGTACGTCCCTTTGACACGAGATCGCTTATCGATAACATAATAACGATTCAGGAGGAGATCAGTGCAAGAAGGGCGGTGCTGGATTCCACCACAGCGATAGGGTTCCAGATAATGAATCCATCTAAAATAAGAGTGGAACTGCTTAAGATTGCAACAACACTGGAGGTTCTCGGCCTGACATCAATTCTCACATGTGAGGTGGTAGATGAGGGCCACATAAGCAGATTCGGTGTGGAAAATTTTGTCACAGAAGGTACGATTCTCCTTCATTACAAGAGAACAGAGAACGTCAGGGTCAGAAGTCTTGAGATTTTTAAGATGAGGGGAACAAATCACAGCACAAAACTGCATCCTTTCGATATAACAAATGAAGGTATCGTCGTCCACTCACAGGAAGAAGTCTACTCGATGATCTGAGATCTGGCAGGCCCGGGATTATAATAAATGTTCTCTGGAGTAGATGGAAATTTGCCCGCATGAGAGGTCTGTTCTACACTCAGAATTGAAATCTCCCCTGAAAGTAGACATTTTGGATATTCACTGTATTTTTATCACCGGATTTCATGAAGCAACTTCAAAAAATTTTTAATATAGTTTGGATAGCTTACCCTGATGCATCGCTTCATCATGAATGGTTCAGATCTTGCCCACATTTTTGAAAAGGCAATCTCCGGAGAGGAACTCTCCATCAGGGAAGGAACTGAACTTCTTGAGAATGGGGATCTGTTTGAGCTGGGGCATGTCGCCTCACTGCTGAGGATGAAATCATCAGGCAGAGTCGTTACCTTTGTTGTCAATCTTCACGTGAATTACTCCAATGTCTGTATTTCAAAATGCCCTCTCTGTGCCTTCTATCGTGAAAAAAATGATGAAGATTCCTTTACTCTCTCCATAGAGGAAATAATTCAAAAAATTTCCGGGTGGTACGGCAGGGGAATAAAGGAGGTTCATATTGTTGGTGGTCTGAATCCGGAAACAGGGATTGAGTACTTTGAAACTCTTTTTTCCGAAATAAAGCAGAAATTTCCTGAAGTCTCCATTAAAGCCCTGACAGCAGTGGAAATAGATTTTCTATCGAAAAAAGAGAGGATATCAGTGAAAGAAATTCTCGAAAGGCTGAAAGATTCAGGGCTGGAGTTCATGCCCGGAGGTGGAGCTGAGATATTCAGCGAGAGAGTTAGAAAGACAATCTGTCCTTCAAAGATTTCCGGAGAGAGATGGCTTAAGGTTATTGAAACTGCCCATAGAACAGGAATAAGGACAAATGCAACAATTCTATACGGTCATGTGGAAAAGCCGGAAGAAAGGATAGAGCATCTTATCAGGCTGAGAGAACTGCAGAAAAAAACAGGAGGATTTCAGGCTCTCGTGCCTCTGAGCTTTCATCCAATGAACACAGGGCTTTTCAGGGAAGGTCTGGTGAGGGAAAAAGTTTCATCGGAGGAAGATATGAAGATGATGGCAGTTTCAAGAATAGTGCTTGGTAAGTGGATTCCGAACATAAGGGCCCACTGGGTAATGCTTGGAGAAAGAGCCTCTCAGGTATCCCTGCATTTTGGGGTGAATGATCTTGAAGGGACTGTGGGCGAGGAAAAGATAACTCATGCTGCTGGGGCAAAGACAGGACAGTATATGGAAAAGGAAAGATTGATCCACCTTATTCGTGAAGCGGGGATGATTCCTGCAGAGAGGACGACAGATTACAGAATTCTGAAGGTGTATAGATGAGGATAGGGAAATTTCCATGGTTGAACTGTTTTTTACCCTACTACTGTATCGAAAGCGGTGATGTTTCCGGGGCAGAACCGGTGACGGGATATCCAAGGGAACTGACAGATAGACTTCTTGAGGGAGACATTTCAGCAACACCTGTACCATCATTTCTCTACCTGATTCACAGAGATGATCTGTCCATATCTCCAGGATTCACCATCTCTTCCGAGGGGAGGGTCATGAGTGTTATCCTCATCTCTGAGAAATACAGTTCCCTTTTTGATGGAGCAAGGATAGGGGTGTCCGGTTATTCCACAACTTCCTTCAATCTTCTGAAGATAATATTGAATGAAAGAGATCTGAACTGCAGAGTTGAATATATGGGTGGAGAAAGCCATGAGAGCTATGATTTTGCTCTTCTCATAGGAGATACCGCACTGAGGTACAGGGAGTATACCGTAATGGATCTCGGAGAGGAATGGTTCTATCTCACAGGAAAACCCATGGTCTTTGCGGTTCTGTGTGGGGATCCGGATGCAGGACAGATAATGAGAAAATCGGTGGACTGCGGTTTGAAAAAATTCCCTGAGATTGTTGAAAGGGGGTCAGATATATATGGATATAGCAGGGAATTTATTGAAGAGTATTTTAAATGTCTGAAGTATGGATGGAGTAAAAAAGAGAAAAGAGCTCTTGAGGAATTTGAAGAAAGATGCAGGGATTACAGGCTGATTGATGATGATAGGGAATCTCGCCGATAAGGTATTGTCCGGAGAAAGAATAACAAGGTCCCAAGGGATGAGATTATTCAGGGAGGAGCTTCCCGTTCTGGGTTATCTGGCAGACAGGATCAGGGAAAGAAAAGCGGGCAATGTTGTTACTTTCGTGGTGGATAGAAATATAAACTACACAAAATTCTGCGTTTCAGGCTGTAAGTTCTGTGCATACTATTCAGACACTCCAGAAAAACCGCTTCCCGCTGAAAAAATTCTGGAAAAGGTGAGGGAGGCTGTGGAGCTCGGGGCAACGCAGATTCTGATGCAGGGCGGTCTCAATCCCGAGGCGGGAATTGAATACCTCGAGGAGGTTTTCTTCAGGATAAAGAGGGAGTTCCCTGATGTGAACATCCACTCTCTCTCACCTCCCGAGATAGATTTTCTGGCAAAAATAGAAGGAATGAGTATAAAAGAGGTTCTTATAAGATTAAAACAGGCTGGACTTGGATCCCTGCCGGGTGGAGGGGCAGAGATCCTTGTTGATAGGGTCAGAAAGGAAATAAGCCCCCGGAAGATATCCAGCAGAAGATGGATAAGGATCATGAAGATCGCCCATTCACTGGGTATGCGATCATCTGCTACAATGATGTTCGGTCATGTGGAAAGCCTGAGGGATAGAATCGAACATCTTTACAGGATAAGGCGTCTGCAGGACAGAACTTCTGGATTCACCGCATTCATTCCGTGGACGTTCTCCCCTTTCAACACTGAACTTTTTAAATCAGGGAGGGTCAGATATCCTGCAGGCGGTGTTGACTATCTCAGGACACTTGCCGTTTCAAGAATATTTCTCGACAATTTCAGGAACATTCAGGTTTCCTGGGTAAGCCAGGGTGAGAGAATCGCACAGCTCGGTTTGAAATTCGGGGGAAATGATTTCGGGGGCACCATGATCGAGGAGAACGTTATGCGTGCGGCGGGAAAGGTCTTCACCCCTCTTCCCGTGGGAAGAATCGTCCATCTGATTCGATCTATGAACAGAATTCCTGCGAGAAGGGATACGATGTATAACATTCTGGAAGTGATGTCCTGATACCGGATAATTTTTAATATAATGACCTTCCTATAATTATGAGATGAATGTCGCAGATGCTGTTGTGGATCAGCTTCACAGCTGGGGTATTGAGAGGGTCTACGGCATCCCGGGTCATACATGCCTCGGGATTGTTGAGGCCATAAGAAATCATGAAGAAATGGAGTTCATAAGGGTCCGACATGAAGAGGGCGCATCTCTCATGGCCTCGGCCCATGCAAAGCTTTCGGGTGAGCCGGGAGTCTGTCTCACCATAGCGGGTCCGGGAGCAACAAATCTGATGACAGGACTTTACGATGCCAAAATGGACAGAGCCCCGGTAATCGCAATCACGGGCCAGGTGAAACTCCAGTACATAGGCCCGGGGAGCTTTCAGGAGATTGATCAGCAGGCACTTTTTGAATCCGTTTCCGTTTTCAATCAGACAATAGTATCACAGGAGCAGGCAATTGAGCTTGTTGTGCTCGCTCTCAGACATTCCATTGTGGAAAGGGGAGTCTCACATCTATCCATCCCCAATGATGTTCAGAAAAAACCCTTTGAAGGTGAAATAGTCTCAAAAGATGGCTACCTGCCCG
>WAJW01000126.1 GCA_015523685.1 Archaeoglobaceae archaeon | reverse complement strand
GGTTGGAGGAATGAAGACCGTCGGAACATCTATGGTTGCCACCAACAGAGGAGCTTTTCTCAATCCCAATGTCAGGGAGTGGGAGCTTGAAAAGATAGAGAAGGTTCTTGGAGTTCAATGTGGAACAGGAACGGTTAACTTTGGAAGCGAACTTGTCAAAACGGGGCTGGTTGCCAACACAAAAGGATATATTGTGGGTGCCGACACAACCGGATTTGAGAAGGGAAGAATCGAGGAGGCTCTTGGCTTCATATAGGGAGGTATCGAAATGAAATTTGAAGTTGAGGGAAAAATGAGAATAGACGGGAAATGGCAGAAATTCAAAAAGGAGATAATGGCTCATAACGAGAGATTTGCAACAGAAAAAATATACTCGATAATAGGAAGCAACCATAAACTGAAAAGGAATCTCATAAAAATCGAGAGTATCAGGGAGGTAAAAGAGTGAGTTCTGAAATACCCGAAGAACTCAGAGGGAAGCTCGTTGAATATCAGAGACTGCAGGAAGAAGCTGAGACAATAATCAAAACTCTCGGAACTCTTGAAATGGCTCTTATCGAACACGACAGGGCCATAGCCACTCTGAAATACCTTTCAGAAACCGAGGGGAATATAGAATCCCTCGTAAATATTGGAGCGGGGGCATTCATACACTCCAGAGTAAAGGGTAAGGGTTCAATTCTCGTTAGTATAGGCGGGGATGTCATCATTGAGAAGGACGTTGAAGACGCAATCAAATTTCTCGAGGAAAGGAAGTCCAAAATAACAGAGAATATGAATGGACTCAACAGCAGGGTAAATGCCATCTACTCCCGGATGAGAAGCATACAGGAAGAACTTGCAAAAAGCGAGAAAAGGGAATGAGATGTTCGATTTTTTAAAGAAGAAGCTCAGGGGATTGAGAAAGGAGATTGATTCTGAAGAAGCCTCCACAACCGAGAAGCTAAGGACTCTCGTTCTCGAAAGGGAAATAATACTCGATGAGGGAAAACTCAGAAAGCCTCTGGAAGAGCTTGAAATGATTTTACTGGAGGCAGATGTTGCCTTTGATGTTGTCATGGCCATATCAGAAAACCTTAAATCGAGACTGAGGGGAAAGAAGAAAAAGATAGGCGAAAAAATTTCGGATGTTGTAATAAAGGAGCTTAAAGAGGTTTTAATTGAACTGCTCGACTCCAGAATTGATATAAAAGAGGAAATCAGATCAAAACCAGACAAACCCTACCTGATCGTTTTTGTGGGTGTAAACGGCACGGGGAAGACAACAACAATCGCAAAGGTTGCAAAAAAGCTGAAGGATGATGGTTTTTCTGTTGTACTCGCAGCGGGAGACACTTTCAGGGCAGGAGCAATTGAACAGATTGAGGAACATGCCAGAAATCTGGGATTGAAGCTGATAAAGCACGATGCGGGTGGAGACCCCACGGCTGTTATCTACGATGCAATTCAGCATGCGAGAGCGAGGGGTGTGGATGTCGTACTGGCCGACACTGCAGGAAGGATGCACACAAAGAAAAACCTTCTTGACCAGCTTGAGAAGATAAAGAGGGTTACAGAACCTGATCTGGTCGTTTTCGTTGACGAGAGCATAGCGGGAAATGACTGCATAGAAAGAGCCAGAATGTTCAATGAAACCGTCGGGATAGACGGCTCCATCCTGACAAAACTTGATGCGGATCCAAAAGGAGGAAGTGCAATATCAATATCCTATGTCACCGGAAAACCTATCCTCTATTTCGGAACAGGACAGGGCTACGATGACCTTGTGGAATTTGATGCAAGATGGCTCGTGGATAGAATTCTGTGATCCTTCTGAAAATCTTTATTTAGCTCTATCTACCCACTGCTTTCAGTTTCCTGCGGAAGCGAGGGGTATATGGTGTTGAAATCATTAATGTTCCCGGAATTTAAATGCAAAAGAAGAGGAAATAATGAGATCGATGTTTCGGATTCATTTCCGGATACAAAACATCACATGCTCCGATGCATGTTTCATGCCATCAGATAAATCGGAAAGTGACAGGAAATGGGATGGATAATTCACATGTCCCTGAGGATTGCTGGGTGCAACAGTTAAAGACCGGACAATCAGGGGCAGTATTAAATAATATCAGACCAACATGTATAACCGTGAAGGCAAAGATAGCAG
>WAJW01000125.1 GCA_015523685.1 Archaeoglobaceae archaeon | reverse complement strand
TGAAACCAGATCAGTAACCCTCGATTTTGTCCCGTACAGATCAGGGAATTATACAATCAATGTCCTGTACTCATACGAGGACCTCTCAGGCCTGATCAGGCGTGGTAAGATTCCGGTAAAGTTAAGCGTAATGGAGAGTCCTGTGATTGGCCTCTCCGGGATTGAAGTTAAGGTTGAAAAAGATGGCATCAGGATACTGGGAGATGTTATCAACACAGGCCATAGCACGATTTCCGGAGTTACAGTTGAGGGGATGTACGGAGAGAAGAATAAAAGCTATTTTCTGGGTAAAATTGATCCTTCCGACTTCAACAGCTTTGAACTCCTGTTTCCAAAAGACAATTCTACGGAAATCCAGTTGGTCATCAAATTTATTGATTCCCTCGGGAGGATAAGAACCGTGAGTCACACAATTGAGGTTTCTGTTCCTTCTCATCAGATAAACGAGAAGAGATTGACAACCACCTATCTGGTGGTTGGAGTTATATCAGCAATTTTTGTTGCATTAGCAGTGGGTCTTTCATGGAGAAGGAGAAAAGGGAGATTGTAAGGCTTGAAAAGGTTGTAAAGACATATCATATGGGTGAGCACACAGTCCATGCCCTCAATGGCATATCCATCTCAATTTCAGAGGGGGAGTTCGTTGCGATAATGGGCCCATCCGGCTCAGGAAAATCCACCCTCCTGAATATGATCGGATGCCTTGATGTGCCGACAGAGGGACGGGTTCTGATCGATGGAGTATCAACAGCTGAAATGACCGAAGAGGAGCTGACCCGGATAAGGAGGGACAGGATAGGATTCGTCTTTCAGAGCTTCAATCTGATACCCACCCTGTCTGCCAGAGAGAATGTTGAACTTCCCATGATATTCAGGAAAGTGGGAGAAAAGGAGAGGAAAGAGAGGGCTCAAAAATTGCTGGAAAAGGTTGGTATGGGGGACAAATCTGATCACAGGCCATCAGAACTTTCAGGTGGGGAACAGCAGAGGGTCGCAATAGCACGGGCACTTGCCAATGATCCATCAATAATTCTCGCAGATGAACCCACAGGAAACCTCGATACCTCTTCCGGCAATGAGATAATGAACATAATGAAGGAACTGAACAGGACAGGAAGAACGATCATAGTGGTAACTCACGATCCTTCGGTTGCTGATTTTGCAGAGAGAATAATAAGAATAAGGGACGGTAAGCTCGATGTATCTTGAAATTGCAAGGAGAAACCTAAAAAGACAGAGGATGCGCAGCGTTCTGGCAATAGTAGGGATGATAATAGGTGTCATGGCGATATCTTCCATTGGGATCTTTGGAAACAGCCTCAAGATGAGCACACTCGAGGTCTTCGGTGGAGTGGCGACAGAGATAATAGTCTATCCATCGTACCAGGATGGATACAGCTCAATAGACCCCCATACAGCATTAAAAATCTCTAAAATTCCGGGGATCCAGGATTTTATTGCGGTCAAATCGAGAACAGATTATATCACCGTGAGAAAGGAGAGGGTTTTTGGAACAGTGTATGGTATTGACGATCCCGGACAGCTGGTAAAAATCAGCAGAGGAAGTTTGGTTCTTTCATCTTCCAACTGCCTTGCCGGAGCGGTTCTTGCAGAAAAATATGGCCTGAGGGTGGGAAGCAAGATAAGTATCAATGGATATAGCCTGAGGGTGTCCGGCATACTGAAGGAGAAAGGCAGAAGTTTTGACATAAATCCTGATAGGGGAATAATCGTCTCGGAACAGACATTCAACAGGTTATACGGGGGCGACTACAGTTTTATTGTTGTATACGCCGGAAGTGTGACCGGGGTGAAGAAGGTGAGTGATCAGATAGACTCGGTTGTCAACAGGAGGGGGACTGTTGTCAAAATTTGGGAGATGAAGGATTTTCTTGAGTCCATCAACAGGGCATTCACATACATTTCACGGTTTCTGATGGCAATCGCAGGCGTTTCACTTCTCGTTGCAGGTGTCAGCATCCTGAACATAATGCTGATGTCAACAATTGAACGGACGAAGGAGATTGGAATTATGAAAGCCATAGGGGCATCAAGAAGTGAAATTCTCACAATATTCCTTCTCGAGGCCATTCTTCTTGGAGTAACAGGGAGTATTCTTGGAGGAGTCCTGAGTATTGCAGGCGGATACGCCATAGATATGATAATCCTCAAATCTGCAAAATACGTATTTGTATCAAAAACTTTCCTTTACATTGCCCAGGGGATTGGATTTGGTCTGATCACGGCGGTTGTAAGCGGTCTCTATCCCGCATGGAAGGCCTCAAATCTTGAACCCATTGATGCCCTCAGGTACGAATGATAACATATTTTCAAATAACCACTGAGGATGTGTGGAAAATGCTACCGGGAGACTTATTTTTTTGCTATACCTTCCGAAGTATTGTTTCACGCGAGTTCTGTCTGAAATGCGATTTAAAGTGTCCTGAAACGACCACTATTCAGATAGAAGGCGAATAAAACTATCAATATTGTCTCTCTTCACATGTGGCATTATCACCGCCCTGCGATAGCCATCTCTCGTTGACGAGAGCGCATATCCATCCGGAATTTTTTCCACCCTGAAATTCAGAATATTAAGGGTGGGATGAAGGGTTTCAACACCCCTCCTCTCAAGTCTCTCCCTGAAATACAGCGTGTTTTCGATGCATTCTCCCACAACTTTTCTGAATCCCCTCTCACCCATCAATTCGAGAGTTGCATAGGTAACTGCAACGGGAAATGCCGATCTCGTTCCTGTGAGAGTGCATTTCGCCTGGATATAATGGGGCTTTAAATTGAAGACCTCCTTAAAATCCCTGAAAAGTATCCCGCCTGACGGTATTATGGACATGCCCATCTTGTGTGGATCAACGGTTATGGATGAAACGCCCTTAATTTTGAAATCAAAGGACCTCACTTCATAGAGCTCTTTAATGTACTTTCGGGGGATGAAGGGGATGACGAATCCTCCAAATGCGGCGTCGATGTGAAGGAATACGTCCCTGTCATAACATATCTCTCCAATGGATCTGATATCATCCACTCTTCCATACTCGGTGTTTCCCGCTATTCCCACCACCGCAAAGGTGTTATCGTCAATCAATTTTTCAAGACTTTCAACATTCACCGTACGGTCTGGGTTAAGTTCCGCCCTTTTCACCTCTATACCCATCATCTCTATTTTCTGAAACGAAAAATGAGCTGAATCCGGAACGACTATGTTGCCATGTATGATTCCTTTTTCTTTCAACCCGAGCATTCTGGCGTACATTATGGCAAAGATGTTCGATTCCGTACCACCTGTGGTGATGTATCCCTCAGCCCTTTTATTCCCGAGAAACTCACCTATTTTCCGTATTACCTCCCTCTCAAGCTCCTGAGATCCTCTGCTTATCCTGCTGTCCCCGATGTTGACTGCATGAAAAATGTCAAATATTCTCTTCAATTCTTCAGGGCCGAGAAATGGAGGAGTGCACATGGATGACATAATTCTGCCATCACCGTAATCCATATCATTTTCTCTGAATTTTCTGAGTTCTCTGAGTATCTCCTCAAAATTCCTGACCATCAAGTTGGCGTGGATGGTTCATTATAAAAACTTTTTCAGTTTCCGAATACTGGCTTGAATCTGGATCTGCCCTAGAGGATAACGAGAAACATTTCCGATCTTTTCCTGAAAGCCATGCTTAAATTTCCACTGTCATCACCGGTATTTTCCTTTCCCAACCCAGCCGTCCTCAGTCTCCGAAAACTCTATCTGACCATGCCTTTCATTGCTTTTGAAGCTTCAAAACTCTTTTTGGATATGCAATTATCTCAACAGCCAAAATCTCTTCACCAGATTCATGAATGTCTTTCGTTCTTTGATGGGGGTTCCTGCATCATCAACCTGTTCTTGGTTTTGAATCGAATCAAGATTCTTCAAGAGGCGGGGTTATTAAATGTTCAGTAGTAGATTGTCCTTCAATGCCTTTCAGGTGAACTTCCATGATTAAATGCCACTCAAAATTGATATACAGTTCTGGCGTTACTCAAAAATCCCATGTGTGGCACTGACAGTAACTAAGGAAGTAGTTGAAATTAAAACAAAAAAAGAAAAAAGAAATTTAACTTTTTTTCAGCTTTCAAACGCATCCACAACGAACACGAAGTCGTAGCTCACCTGCTGCATTGTCGGAGATTCTGCTGTGAAGTGCACTATGAAGCTGCCCTCTTCGTTGGGAGTTATCTTAACTTCGACAGTCTTCTCCTCCATTGGCTGGAGTGTAATGCTTGAGGGCACGTCAACATCCACATCTCCCGGTGTCTGGCTGTCAAGGCTGTAGGATATCTGTACTGTGTTGTTTATGTCGTCCATGTTCTTCAGCCATATTCCGAAGGTTGCTGTCTCTCCAACAGGCACTCTCTGCCTCAATCC
>WAJW01000124.1 GCA_015523685.1 Archaeoglobaceae archaeon | reverse complement strand
CATCCAACTTAGCTTACTTTCATATTTATTTTATTAAGCTCCACATATTTCCGAAATGTAAACTGCGTAACAGTTAAAAACAATGCACCATATTCGATAATGGTGAGAACATGGCAATTGGTTTTGTACTCATAAATATTGCACCGACAAAGGAGAGAGAGGTGTACGAGGCTCTTTCCAGACTTGACGAGGTAAAGGAGCTTCATCCCCTCTTCGGCGAGTACGATCTCCTTGCCAAAGTGGAGGTTAAAAGCTTTGAAGAGCTATCAGATATAGTCATAAATAAAATAAGGGCAACAAATGGAGTTACCGGAACAAAAACCCTCACAGGTGCGAGATTCTGATGAAATCAGACAGTGTGCATGCCATAGAAATAATATGCGAGAATAAAATTGGAGTTCTGAGAGATATCGCTTCAATCATCGCGGAACATGGGGGCAACGTTCTTTATGTCCAGCAGTTCATCATAGACAGGGGAGAGAAGGGGGGGAGAGCCTCCCTCTACATGGAAATCGATTGTCGGGACATAGAGAGGATAAAGAGAGATATTGAAAAACTCGATACTGTTCTGGAGGTTCATCTTCATCTCACATTCCAGAACATCTTCGGGAGGAGGGTTATTGTTATCGGAGGAGGTGCCCAGGTGGCACAGGTCGCGATGGGGGCAATAAATGAGGCCGATCGCCATAACCTGAGGGGGGAGAGGATCAGTGTGGATACCATACCTCTGGTTGGAGAGGAGAGCATTGCCCGGGCGGTTGATGCTGTCAGCAGATTGCCCAGAGCGGACATACTTGTCCTTGCTGGAGCCCTCATGGGCGGGAAAATAACTGAAGAGGTTAAAAAATTGAGAAGGGAGGGTATTCCTGTAATTGCACTGAACATGGTGGGCAGTGTTCCCGATGTTGCAGATCTGGTGGTAAGTGATCCCGTTCAGGCGGGAACCCTTGCAGTGATGCACATATCTTCAGAGGCGAGATTCAACATAGACAAGGTGAGGGGTAGAAAGATTTGAGCAGGGTTGCCGTGTTCAGGGCTGGATATGAAAATATTGACACAGCAGTAGAGGGGATTTTTGAAGAACTTGAACCGGGAATTAGCAGAGAGGTTCTTGTGAAACCCAATTTTGTCACAGCATCGTCTTCAGAAAAAGGGGTAATAACCGATGTAAGAATTGTAAGGGCGACTGTGAGATGTTTAAAAAACAGGGGTCATGACGTCATGGTGGGAGAGGGAGGATTTGGCAGGAATTCCTCGACAAAGATATTCCAGAAATACGGGATGGATGGTTGGGGCGTAAAAACTGTGAATCTGAACAGGGATGAAAGGATAAGGATGGATGTGAACGGGCGGGTTCTCAAAAAAATTGAAATAGCAAAATCTGCTGTGGGAAGGGGGATTGTCTCTCTCCCGAAAATGAAGGTGCATACCCTTGCAGGAGTGACCCTTGGAGTTAAAAACCTAATGGGCCTTCTCCCTAAACCCGCCATCTACATGCACAGAAGGATTCATGAAAAGCTCGTTGACCTGCTTTCAGTTATCAAACCTGAATTTACCATTGTGGATGGGGTGATAGCTGGAGAAAGGGATGAGATGTTCCCGAAGCCCGTTAAACTTGGAGTTGTTGTGGCGGGAGAGGATGTGATTTCGGTGGACGCTGTATCGTCCTATATAATGGGATTTGATCCCCTCAAAATCCCGTACATCAGGATGGCACATGAAATTGGCATAGGAAACGGTGATATTTCATCAATTGAGGTCATTGGTGAGAATCCTGAGCTATTCAGAAGAAAGTTTTCCGTTTTAAAACTGAAAAGATTGTTTTACCTTGCATAACAATCGATTATCATTTTCAATTTTCAACCAGATATTTACATATCGTGACTTATGGACATGTTTATCGTTATTTCTGAAATGTCAGTACAGTAATGAGCAATCCTTGAGAAACTGTCGAGAATCTTCTGTTTAAGAAGAGCCCTTGGGATCCCTCGACCTGAAGAGAAATTCCTCTTATGGTATTCTCTCAGCTTGGATTCAAAGCTCTTAAATTTTTCAAATACCAGATCAGCTTTCGATGTGTCCTTCCCGAAAAAAGCGTTCATGGTCACTTCAAACAGTTTAAGGGCATTTCCTGCCAGATTACCATAACCTTGTGGGACTTCTCTGAGCTCTTCCCAGTTTTCCACAATACTCCTGATGTGATCTCCGATCCTTTCCAGACTTTTAGCCACCATTCTGTATCCAAGGCAATCTCTTTTAGTGCGTATTCCAAGTTTCTCAGCGACTCTTTGAGATTCTACGGCTTTTTTAAGCTGTCTTATAATGAGAAAATACAGTTTATCAATCTCTCTTTCTCGATCAAGGACTTTATCCATTAATCCTGACTCTTTAACTCCAAAAACTCTCTTTATATCAGCCAGCATCGAACTACAGATTATGCTCATCCTTCTCAGAAGTTCTTCCGTTTTGATCTTATCATCCTCAATAAGTACTTCAATCACAACGCAATTTCCCGTATCTGTAAGTATTTCACAGCCTATAAGGTGACGGGTGGTTTTGTTCACCGCATCCCTGTATTTTTCTGATGTTTCAAAAATAACTCTGATTGTATCAAAACCAGTGAGGTAAAGGCCAACCAGATGGCGCTCTATAGCATCTTCAGATC
>WAJW01000123.1 GCA_015523685.1 Archaeoglobaceae archaeon | reverse complement strand
TCATAACTCCCTTCATCACCCATGACCCTGAAACCACCATCCGTTCTGATTATATCCGTAACCCTGTCCATCCTGATCTCGGGACCGAACTTTATTGCATGCTCCCTGAATTTTTCCAGCAGTTCCATTCCGCTTCCTATCAGCCCTGGATAATTCTCAACTATTGGTGTGGTGGACATCTGGGAGACAGGGTCCACCGACTCCAGAATGAGAGCATTCATCCCGTGTCTTCCTGCATATATACCTGCGGATAATCCAGCTGGGCCTCCACCCACAATAACGACATCGTACAACTGCATCACCCCTTTTCTCTCTTTATTACCTTTGAACCCCTTATCATGGCAATTTTTCCAGTTCTGGCCATCTCTTTAATGCCATATTGCCTCAAAAGAGTGGTGAGAGCGTTTATTTTATCTTCATCACCCGTGACCTCTATTATCATTGTTCTTGTTGAAACATCAACTATTCTCGCCCTGAATATGTCCGTGATCATCATTATCTCAGCCCTTTTTTCCGGATCCACATTGACCTTTATTAGGGCGAGTTCTCTCTCCACCGATTCCTCCGGTTGAAGATCACTGACCTTTATGACCTCAATGAGCTTGTTGAGCTGTTTTGTAACCTGCTCGAGAACATGTTCATCTCCTTCAACCACAATTGTCATTCTCGAGAGATTTTCATTGTCCGTGATACCCACGGCAAGGCTGTCAATATTGTATCCCCTCCTGCTGAACAGCCCTGCCACCCTTGCCAGAACTCCGGGCTTATTCTCAACCAGAACCGCAAGTGTGTGCTTCATTCATCTCACCCTATAATCTCATTGATTGCCGCTCCAGCAGGAACCATGGGAAACACATTCTCTTCCCTTGCTATCTTGAAATCCACAACAACAGGCCTGTCATCTATTTCCAGAGCCTGCTTAATGGCATCTTCAACCTCTCCGGGTTTTGTGACCTCTATTCCCTTTCCTCCAAATGCCTCCGCAATTTTTGTGAACTCCATTCTCCTGCATCTCAGGCAGACGTTGCTGTACCTTCTGTTAAAGAAAAGCTCCTGCCACTGCCTCACCATCCCGAGAAACTGATTGTTGAGGACAAAGACCTTAACACCTATCTCAAAATCCACTGCAGTGGCGAGCTCCTGTATGTTCATCAGAAAGCTTCCATCTCCGGCGATATCTATGACAGTCTCATCGGGAAGTGCGACCTTTGCCCCTATGGATGCCGGAAATCCAAACCCCATGGTTCCAAGACCGCCAGAAGTTATCAGCTTTCTCGGTTTCTCAAATTTGAAGTACTGAGCAGTCCACATCTGGTTCTGGCCCACTTCGGTTGCAATAACAGCATCAGGCACGAGCTCATTTACCTTTTCAACTATGTACTGCGGTCTCAGAGTCTTATCGTCCTTACTGTATGAAAGTGGATATTTTCTCTTCCATCTCTCAATCTTATCCTGCCATTCCTTTCTTGCCCTGTATTTGACGTACTTCAGCAATTCTTTCAGGACAAGCTTTGCATCACCCACTATCGGAACATCAACTCTAACGTTCTTTCCAATCTCTGCAGGGTCTATATCGATGTGTATTATTTTGGCTTCGGGAGCAAAACTCTCAAGCTTTCCTGTTGCCCTGTCATCGAACCTCACACCCACGGCTATCAGAAGATCGCTTTCTGTAACAGCATAATTGGCATACTTTGTCCCATGCATTCCTATCATACCGAGAGACAGGGGATGGCTTGCAGGGAACGCTCCCAGACCCATCAGAGTCATGGTGACCGGAGCGGGTATGAGTTCTGCAAGCTGTCTGAGTTCTTCATGAGCTGACGATGCAATAACCCCTCCTCCCGCAAAAATAACGGGTCTTTCAGATTTTACAATCAGATCAGCCGCTCTTTTTATCTGTCTCGGGTGTCCTTTCAATGTGGGTCTGTATCCGAGAAGATTGACCTTACCGGGGTTATGGTACTCAAACTCCTCAGTCTGAACATCCTTTGGAAGATCTATTAAAACAGGGCCTCTTCTTCCTGTTGAGGCTATATGAAATGCCTCTTTGACAACCCTCGGGATATCCCTTGGATTCTTTATCAGATAATTATGCTTCGTGATGGGCATTGTTATACCCGTTATGTCCGCTTCCTGAAATGCATCATTTCCTATCATGTTAACAGTTACCTGCCCGGTGATTGCAACAATGGGGCTTGAATCCATGTACGCGTTGGCTATTCCGGTTACGAGATTTGTCGCTCCGGGCCCTGAAGTGGCAATGCACACCCCCACCTTTCCGGTTGCTCTTGCAAATCCATCTGCAGCATGAGCAGCAGCCTGCTCATGTCTGGTGAGGATCTGGACAATGTCAGAGTCGAAAAGCTCATCATAGAGGGGCAGAACCGCCCCTCCCGGTATGCCAAAGATCACCTCAACACCCTCACTTTCCAGAGATCTTATCAGTGCTTCTGCACCATTAACGATGTCGCCCATCAATACCACCTATATCAACCTGTTAATACCCTCCACAACAGCCTCCACAGACGCCATAATTATGTCCGTTCTGGCGCCCCTTGCGGTAACAATCCTGTCCCCCTTCCTCAATTTAACAAGCACCTCCACCAGCGCATCAGTCCCACCCGTGATGGAGTCAACATGATACTCCTCAAGAGAGATATCAGCGATATTCTTGATCGCCTTTTTTATTGCATTTATGGCTGCATCCACGGGTCCGAGCCCTATTCCCGCCTCAACAACCTCCTTTCCATCTATGTTGAGTTTAACAGATGCGGTTGGCATGAGATTCTTTCCGGAAACGACATTGAGGTCCTCAAGTTTAACCCTGCTTTCTTTTTTGATTTCAAGAACCGTTTCTGCAATTGTCTGAACGTCAGCATCAGTAAGTCTTTTCCCCCTGTCGCCTATCTCTTTGATCCTTTTAAGTATCTCTTCAAGCTCTTCTTTATCGGCTCTGTATCCGAGTTCTTTCAGAATGGCCTCAACAGATGCTCTTCCCGCATGCTTTCCGAGCACGAGTCTCCTTTTCCGTCCAACCATCTCTGGAGTTATGGGTTCATATGTGGACGAATCCCGTATGATTGCGTGAGTATGGATCCCGGATTCATGAGTGAAGGCATTATCTCCCACTATGGCCTTGTTTGGTGCAACCATCACACCGGTCAGCTTGGAGACGAGTCTTGAAACATTGTAAAGATGCTGTTTGTCAACCCCTGTTTTGAGGTCAAAAAGGATCTCCCCGGCCATCACGACCTCTTCAAGAGATGCATTTCCTGCCCTCTCACCAAGCCCATTTATCGTCGCATGAACCTGATCCGCTCCGTTTAAAACCGCATACAGGGAATTGATGGTTGCAAGGCCAAAATCGTCGTGACAGTGTATAGAGGCAGGGATGGGAATCTCATCCTGCAATCTTGTGTATATCTCCGAGGTTTTCTGAGGAGTCAGAACTCCAACAGTATCGCAGAAACAGACCCTATCTGCACCTGCTTCTCCTGCAGATTTGAAAAGCTTTACAACAAAATCAAAATCCGCTCTTGAAGCGTCTTCAGCTCCAAACTCCACAATCAAGCCGTGATCTTTTGCGTATTCAACAGATTCTATTCCCTTTTCGAGAACATACTCTCTTCCTTTCTTAAACTTGCTTCTTATGTGGATATCAGATGATGGACATACGATAAATACAGAATCCACCCCACAATCTATCGCAACATCTATGTCCTTCCTCAATATTCTTGCAAAGCTGGATATTTCAGCATTAAATCCATGTTCCGCTATTTTCCTTATGGCCTCCTGCTCACCCTCGGATGTGATGGCTGAGCCAGCTTCGATTACATCAACACCAAGTCTATCAAGAGCTTCGGCTATCAGAAGTTTCTGCTCAACACTAAGAGACACTCCCGGGGTCTGTTCTCCATCCCTCAATGTTGTATCAAATACTCTGAACTCTTTCAAGGGTTATCTCCCCTTCATTTTATCCCGCCATTTAGGAGATAATTATATTAAGCTTTTGGTGAATTCTTAGCAGATATCAAAATCATTTTAAAAGGTGGATTACTTTCAGAATCTGTGCGAAAGATTTATAATATATACCTTCTATATTTTTATTGGGTGTGCCAGATAGTTAAGGTTAATTCCGGTCCCGTCGTCGCATGTATTTTTTCTGTGGCACACCCTTTTTCGAAAGGAGTGATGCCATGTCACTGAAAATAGCAATTTCAGGAAAGGGTGGGGTGGGAAAAACAACACTCGCATCCGTGCTGTCGTATCTTTATGCAAGGGAAGGATACAGCGTTCTGGCCATAGATGGAGATCCAGATATGAATCTCTACACAGCTCTCGGTCTTGAAAATCCCCCACCTCCCGTGTCAGAGCTTCAGGAACTTATAGAAGAGAGAGTGAGGATGGATGGAGGGATGTACAGGCTGAATCCCTTTGTGGACGATATCTTCTCTGATTACTCCGCAGAGAACATGCATGGAATAAAACTGATCGTCCTCGGAACAATAGAAAGGGGAGGTGATGGATGTTTTTGCCCTGAAAGCGCATTCTTGAGAGCGGTATTGAGAAAGGCCCTTTTCAGAGAAAAGGATGTGGTTATTCTTGATCTTGAGGCAGGGATTGAGCATCTTGGAAGAGGAACATCAAAAGGAGTCGACATCATGGTTGTTGTTATTGAACCGGGAACCAGATCTCTTGAAACTCTCGAAAGAATAGTATCTCTTTCGAAGGATATTGGTATAAGCAGAGTTGGAGTGGTTGTGAACAAATACCTCCCTGGAAAATTTGACTCTCTTCTAAATTCAATTGAACATCCGGTTCTCGGTAAAATCCCCTTTGACAGATGCTTTATCGAGGCAGATATGGAGGGAAAACCACCATATGAAACATGTCCTCTGGAGCCATTTGAGGAAATAAAGAAGAACGTGGAGAAATTGATATGAGAAATACAGATATAAGTGTGGGTCTCATAAAGAGGGGAAAGTATGGCAGAAGAGCAGAGAAAATACTGGAAAATGCGGGATTCAATGTGATCAGTTATGAACTTCCCGAATCATTACCCGAGCTTATAGATGATCCGGATTCTGTTGACATTCCCGGGGAAATCCTCAGAGCGGATATAATTCTGAGCTATGCACTCCATCCGGATATAAACCTGATGCTGGTTGAAAAGGTGGAGAAGGGAACCATTGTTATTCCCGGAGGATCAAAATCAGGTTCACGGGCTCAGCTGATGAGCATTGCAAGGGAGAAGGGTATTAAACTGATCATGGAAGAGGTATGCTGTTCCACACCGAAGATAAAGGATGAAAAGCTACAGGCTTTCTTTGAGAATTTTGGACATCCTGAATTTGAAGTCAGCATCAGAGATGGCCGGATAGAATCTGTCGAAGTTAAGAGAGAGACGCTGTGTGGATCAGCCCTTTTCATTGCCGAAAAGTTGAAGAACGTTAATGCGGAAGAGGCCGGACGCAAAGCCGGGTATCTGGCCCAGATACACCCCTGCTGGGCATCGAGAGGTATTAAGGGTAACATACATCTCGCGGGAGAGATACATAAATCGGCTATAGAAAAGGCCATCAAAAAATCAAAGGAACGATAAGAATGGAGCACAAATGGATATACGAGCTTATAGTTGAAAAAATACCCCCATTCTCATATCTCCCCAAAAAGTATGTCTCACTGTTTCAGCTCTTTATTATGGAAATTGCCGGAATAGTCATAGCGTTGCATTTTAACCTTCCTTTTTCAGCTCTGCTCTACGGGTCACTCGTTATACTTGTGGTTGTCCTATGGAGCCTTCTCATGCTGAAAATTGCTCCCACGATAAGATCATTCAGAACATCCCTCTCGGAAGAGGAGAACAGAGTCATTGAAGAGTACAAGAGACTTCTCTTCCATCCTGATCACTACGAAATAGTTCCCGGCATCGTGTTCATGGCCATTGCATCCTATTACCTGATCACAAATCCGGCCTATCTAACCCGGTTTACGGGAAACACGGGAACACTTGTCTATGTTTTCATCGGACTGCTCCTCTGGGATGTCTCATACAGGGCGGGCCTTGGAATCTGGGTGGGTATGATCTCCCTCCGGAGATCGAGAGAACTCTACCTGAAATCACTTCAGAGAAAAGAGCTTGAACACACACTTCTCTATGACCTCAACTCAATGGAGCGTCTTGATAGAAGCATTCTGTTTTTTGGAATTATATCCTTTCTCCTCTTTCCTGTGATTATATCCAGCGTACGTCTCACATTTCTGATCTCATTTTATATTTCAATCCTGTTTACCCTCTCCACCCTCTCCATGTACTACATAAGAAGGGTTCCATGGCTTCCCCCGGATATCTTCGACTTACTGAAGATGGGAAAATTTGCCTACGTTGGTACTGTGGAGTCAGGAAAACCACATATAACTCCCGTGGTTTATGTCTTCGACGGCAGATTTGTCTACTTTGCAACATCCAGGGCATCAAGAAAATTCAAAAACATCAAGAATGTGAAGAGAATTGCAGTCCTCATAGATGAGAGAGACCCAAAAGACCTCTTTAAAAACAAGGCTGTGCTGATCCGTGGAGAGGCTCACATTCTCGGAATATCAGGGCTCATTTATGCGTTACCAACCCTGATAAGGGTGAGAAATCTGTTCATGAAAAAGTTCCAGCGGTACATGAAGGTCTACAGAAGGGATAAATCTAAACTTCCACGGGCATGGCAGCTCACACCACTCATCAGAAGGATCCCCATCAAGATAAAACCGGAAGAGGTTATCTACTGGAGAGGGGCGAGAATGATAAGGATACCGCTGTAGGTGTGATCATGATTCCACCGCGAATTCTCGAGATACTGCATATGAACTACTTCGGTTATCTCTGCACACTGGACGAAACCATGACCCCACATATTACACCCATTTTCTTCGTTTATGACCACAGAAACAAGATGATATACAGTCTCTCAGGTGAGAACTCAAAGAAGGTGAAGAACATCGAGAAAAACCCCGAAGTCTCGCTCACCGTTGATATGAGGCACGAAGATGATCCTTTCAGCAACGAGGGTATCCTTGTGAGGGGGCGTGCAAAAATATTTTCAAAGGAGGAGTCGAGAGTGGACATGCTACCGGAGATCCTGGAGATTTATGAGGTCTTTAAAAATAAATACAGAAAATTCACTGTGGTGGGTGAAACTTCGGATGTCATGATAAGGTTTGAGATTCACAGAATAACCCACTGGATAGGACCAAAATTCACATCCATAGTGGTGAGAAAATGAGTTTCGATTCTGTAATGAAGGAGTTGAGAGATTTCCGGGACAGAAGAAACTGGAAAAAATTTCATAACCCGAAGAATCTCGCGATGTCGATATCCATAGAGGCCGGAGAACTTCTTGAAATATTCCAGTGGGTAGACGAGAGGAGATCATTTGAGGTAATGGAAAGAGAGAGAATGAGAATTGCAGATGAGATTGCCGATATTATGATTTACTGCCTTTATCTCGCAGATATTTCCCATCTCGATCCAGAAAAGATAATAATGGATAAGATGGAGAGAAACAGGCACAGATTCCCTCCGGTCACAGAGGATTGATGAGAAAGTCAGGAATAGCACTGAAAAAATGAACGTGGGTGTAATTCCCAACTGCAGAACCTGAAATGATACCGTCCATACCACCTTCTATGCCCTTCCCGGTTACCCTGAAGCTGTATCTGACATCCCTGTCGGGCAAAGCCCTGGAATAGTGAAATTCGTGACCCCTGAACCTGCCAGAGAACACTGGATTCTCCATGATCGCTCTTCCTTCCACATATCCTATGGCCTGGAGTTTATCTGTGAGTATCACATCCATATCGAACAGATTGCACATTCTGTAATTTCTATCCTCAACCTGTATGCTTCTGGACATGTACATCATCCCACCACACTCCCCGTAGATCGTTGTATCCGAACTTCTGAGCTTTGATGTTGTTCTGCTCTCTGACAGCTCCTCCAGATAAAGCTCTGGATACCCCCCTCCGAAATAATACACGTCAGCTTCCGGAAATTCACCTCTGAGTGGGGAGAAAAACTCAACGCTGGAAAAATTCTTTATTATCTCTATATTATCCCGGTAGTAGAAGCAGAAGGCCTCATCATATGCAATAGCAACTTTTAATTCACCTCTATTTTCTCTGCTCTGGTGTTCGCCTTCATCACTGAGAAAAGCTGGAGGTTCAACGATGGTTTTTTCAATAATTCCATCCACATCCAGATAATTCTCGCCTGCTTCCAGCAGTTTTTTCTCTTTAACACTCTCCTCAAATCCCATTTTCAGCCCGAGATGCCTGCTACCCACTCCAAGATCTGATTTCTCAGGAAATGTTCCAAGAACAGAAATGCCCGACTCTCTGAAGGCCTTTAAAAGCATATCCCTGTGCTTATCCCCTCCAACCCTGTTCAGTATCACTCCTGCCATTTCAAGGTTCTTGTTAAACCTGCGAAACCCCTCTGCAATCGCAACAGCACTCCTGCTCATTCCCTTAACGTCGATCACAAGTATAAATGGAAGGTTGAGTATTCTGGCCACATGGGCCGAACTACCAAAATCCGTTCCGCCAATACCATCAAAGAGCCCCATTACCCCCTCCACGAGACAAAAATTCTTTCCCTCACTCCATCTGGAAAACGATCTCCTCAATCCATCCTCCCCCATCATGAAAACGTCAAGATTTATGGATGGGATGCCAAGAGAGTACTCAAAATGGGATGGATCGATGAAATCGGGGCCAACCTTGAATGGCTGAACATCGAAGCCCTTCTTTTTCAGAACCGCTCCCATGCACAGGGAGACAATGGTCTTTCCCGTGCCACTGTGTGGAGCTCCGATCAATACACCGTGAAAGGACATCATAGCCACACATCCATTCCAGGTATAAATCAATTTCTTCCGATAAAATAAAAGAAAATCTCAGCAGATATGTATCCTCTCCGTCCACCGTCCAGATCGATGAACAATCCGTTTTTCGAAAAAATTTAATAGGATTATCCTCACTACTGAAACTGCGGATAAACCGACAACTGGCTTTCCCATCCGGTTCAGGTTTGTGAAAGGTGATAATGCGAATGTCGAGGGTTAAATTTGAAGATGAGGTTGTGCGGGAAGTTTACAACTGCGCTCAGTGTGGATTCTGCAGGGTATGTCCTGCATTCAGGGAGATTGGCTGGGAATCTGTATCGCCGAGAGGGAAGATATACTTTGCCAAGAACATGATTAAAAACAGGGTAGAGCTGAATCAGAAGATGGTGGAGAACTTTTACAAGTGCATGACATGTGGTCTGTGCGAGGAGGTTTGTCAGGTAAATATACCCCTCATAGACTTCTGGGAGAGCACCAGATTTTCCATTGTCAATGCGGGATACGGCCCCCTGCCGGTACATAAAAGACTGAAAGAAGTTGCAATGGAAAAACATAATCCCTACGGAGAAGAGGCGAGCAATCGTGGTAAGTGGCTTCCCGAAGGTATAGAGATTTCAGAAGACAGCACTCTCCTTTATTTTGCGGGATGCACCGCATCGTACAGAATGATGGAGCTTTCAAGGAACAGTGTTGAATTTTTCTCAAAGGTGGGTATTGAGTTCAACTATCTCGGTGAGGAAGAGTGGTGCTGTGGGAGCCCGTTCATAAGAACGGGTCAGCTCGATGTTGTTGCAGATCTTGTTGAACACAACGTGAACACATGGGCCGACAGGGGCATTGAAACAATTGTAGCCACATGTTCGGGGTGTTTCAGAACAATAAAGCTGGATTATCCTGAGTTTGCAAGATCCATGGGGCTTGATTTCAATTTTGAAGTCCTTCATATCTCACAGCTTATTGACAGGCTTATCAGGGAAGGTAAGATAAAATTCAGGAAAAAGATCAATTTAACTGCAACCTATCATGACCCGTGCCATCTTGGAAGACATGTGAAAATCTACGATGAACCGAGAAACATACTGAAAGAGCTTGGTGTTGAGCTGATTGAGATGGAAGATACAAGAGGTGAATCACTCTGCTGTGGAGCGGGTGGGGGCGTTAAATCTCAGTTTAAAGAGCTTGCAGAGAAAATCTCTGAAAAGAGAGTAAGGCAGGCTCTGAATACAGGAGCAGATATGCTTACATCCTGCTGTCCTTTCTGCAAGCTGAATCTCAAGGATGGACTCAAGAGGATCGAAGGAGCTGAGATGGAGATAAAGGATGTCATAGAACTTGTAAATGAATGCCTCTGAAAATCTAACAGACTATATCACTTCAAGGATTCTTTTAACATCCTGAAGGTGAGGCTGGCCCTCACCACCTCTCTCATCCCCCACATAGGAATATAAGAGGGGAGCACCCATTCTGTATGCCCCTACCCTCGTGAATGCAAATCTTTCTCCCAGACAGAAGGCAACAACATTGCTGTACTCGGAAACCAGTTTCAATACAGAAACAGCATCTCTTTTCTCTCTGGCTCTCACAGCAATTTTAACAATCCCGTACTCAGAATAATCTACGGCCAATCTTCTCAGTTCAGAGTATTCGGGCGTCTTTTTAAGGTCATGGTATGAGATTATTACATCTCCTTCTCCCCTGAATCTGCTGAAACAGTCAGCTTCTATGTCCACCGCACCGTATTCAGAGCACATTTCAAGTATCTCAAGTCTTGTTTTTTCGTCTCCTGTATAAAATCCTCCATCCGAATTCCTTCTTATTGTGAAGATAAGGGGGAGCATGGATTTGATCCTTTCTGGAGCAACGTATTCTCTGTCAAGTCTTATCTCCACAACATCAGCTCCAAGTTCCTCTGCTCTCTCAAGATTCCTCATGTGCCCTTTCAGAATGGTAGCAACCACTCCCCTCATCCGGCTACCTCTCTATTATGGTCTCTTCGACCTTCACACCGAAATGCCTGCCTCCCTCCTCCACTGAAGCCAGTACCTTATCCCCCTCTTTTATCTCACTTACGGAGATTCTTCCCTCAGGAGTGATCAGCTTCACCGTCTCTGCATTCTGAAGTATAACACTCCCTTCTGAATCTCCACTTCTCGCCCTTATGAGAATCAGGGGTCTTCTCTCCACCTTAACTCTCCCGATGTATGACATTTTGGAAATGCCATTTTTTGCGGTTATCTCCACCGAATCCCCGGATTTCAGTTCGGACAGGTACCTCGTCTTTTCTCCAGCGCGAATGTACATGCTCACCGCTCCTGCATTGACCCTGAAAGGCCTTGCAGATGCATACTCGCTCTCTTCAGACTCGCTCCCCACAAGGAACAGAAAACCCGAGCCCGAACCGACAAGCATTCCCTCATTCGGCTCAAGAAGCTCAACTGTATCGATGCACACCCTCATTCCGGAGCCCAGTTTCTTCACTTCTATTACTTCAGCCTCCCTCAACTCCCTCCTAACGCTCTGCTCCTTTATGAGGTCTCTCAACTGACCCATCTGCTCCCTGTCCCATCCTTCAACAAAAACTCCATCGGCTCCTTTTTCCAGAGTTTCGATTGCAGTTTTAACTTCTTCAATATCTGAGACCCTTGAAATGATCTTCGTATTGCCTGAAAATGCTATCAAATTCTCGAGGGGTATTACCTTCCAGTCCTCAAAATCCAGAAACAGATGATCCACAAGTCTGGCCATCTCAATTGCGAATCTCTGAGACTTCTCATCTCTCACCCTTACATATGCATGAACTTTCTTTTTTCTGTCTTTCAGGCTGATCACAACGTTGTAGTCGTAGCTCCCGGAAAAATCGTCAGGAATTTCCTTTATACCCTCACCCTCACTGTCGATTCCCACCACAAAGGCGTTTCCCTTTTCGCCCTTTCTGTATATACCAGCAACGTTCACCTTGCCGAGTTTCATGGCCCTTTCCACAAATTCTTCCCTCACAACAACTCCTGAAAAACCCGTTTCAATGGCATCAATAACCTTTTCCTTGGCCTTTTCCCAGTCCTCATCCCTCTCTATAAGCCAGAGTTCTTTCATCATCTACCACCGTGTAAATGCTAACAATTGCCATCATCGATAGTTCCCGGTACTTAATCTTTTTCACTTCCACGTCATTCCGGTTTTTTCAGAAAGAATTCACTCCTTCTTCTCAGGTGGATAGGGATGGATCTTGACCTTATATTTAACGAGTTTTTCAACCACAGCGGGTTTGGGTTCGGTAAACTCCACATAGTCCTTCTTCCTGATGTAATCCATTATTTTTTTCGCAATTTCGGTCCTCACCATCACCGTTGAGTACCCGTCAGGTGTGCCAACACTTCCTACACTCACATCACTTTCAACACCGGAAAAATCCTGACACACCTTGCAACCAGAGGGTATTATTTCATCAAATTCCTTCACAGAAAAGCTCGTCTTACTCCCATCCTCAAACTCCACAATAAACTTGCCCTTTTTTATATCCGTTTTTACGGCTTTCGTCAGGTCTATGCCCTTTTCTGCAAGAAATTCAGAAAGCTGATGGTGATAAAAATTCTCTGTGCAGAACAGTCCAACAACCAGCTTAACATTTTCACTGTATCTTTTCACAACCTTCTGCAATTTTCTTACTCCAGAAACCATGCATGGTGTGCCTATCACACCAACTCCCTTCTCAGTATGAAATACAGCATCTCTCAGTTCTACAATCACATCCGCAAAACTGTATTTTGTCCCCCTGATTCTCTCACCTTCGAGCTGTTCAACACTCTTGACATGAATTATGACGGGTTTCCACTCATCATCCCTACCCACAAATATGGCCCTGTCAATTTCACCCATCTCCATGGCCGATGCAATGATCTCCGTCACAAGTCCCCCGTCCTGCCCTCTGAATCTTTTGGATTTAGCCCCCAGAATCTCGATGTAATCTCCCATACCCTTCAGGGGAACATAATTCCATCTGGGACAGACCCTTATACACGCTCCACAATCAACACACAGCTCGATCCAGTTGGGGAAATCTATGGGCTTATCCCCAGCGGTAATTCCCCTCACAGGACATATGTTCGCGCAGGTTGTACAGTGACTGCATATGCCGGAATCTATAACGAACTCCTTGAGGATCCCAAAGTACTTCATTCCTTTTTTACGACGTTCGGGGAGTTCAACCTCCCAGCAGAGATAACACGCCTCGGCCATTATTCATCACCTTTCTATTAATGTCAGAGTGCAGGTTGGGCATTCCTTCACGCAAAGGCCACATCCAGTACATAACTTTGGATCGATCTCAAATGTCCTTTTTCCTTCAACAACCTTTACGGAAATTGCATTGCTCGGACAGGTCAGATAGCAGAGGGTGCAGGCAATACAGTTCTCCGGATGTGCACATGCACTCAATTTGGCTGGACTCACCTGAATTTCAGGACGGGTGGATAATTCAGCTATTTCTTCAATTTTTTCCAGAACCAGATCTCCATTCTCTATTCTGTATCGGATTACAGTGTCATCTTCTCTCAGCATCTCGGGAGGTTCTATCAACTCCTCTGTTGTTGCAAACATCTCTTCCATGGATGAAAAAGCGACATCATGAATTTTCGTTCTCAGCAATGCACCTCTCGGGCATGTATCGACGCAGAAATGGCAGAAAATGCATCTGGTATAATCTATGCATGGATAGTATCTCCCGTCGGGAGCCCCACGCATCATTATAGCATTGGCTGGACAGACAAAGGAGCATTGAAAACAGCTTATACATTTATTTATGTCAAATTGAATCATCCCCCTGAAATTATCCGGTACGTCTCTTCTCTCCCTTGGATACTGTATGGTAATCCTGTCGGGAAAGATTGCCTGAAATGCAGCGGTGACGATAGCATCGATATGCCCTTTTACCCTATCGACCAGATTCAGATCGGGTGTTTTTATTCTAACCCTCCTGGTAATTCTCGATCTCATGGTAAGAGACCTCCTGCAGAAATTAATCCAGCAATCACCACCGAAACAACCGCCAGTCCCGCAAGATAGGTCCATCCGAGCCTGAGTGCCTGGTCAATTCTGTATCTTGGATACACTGCCCTCAGAAATGCCATAATACACATTATTATAACCGCCTTGATGTAAAGCCAGATAACAGGTGTCAAATCACCCAGAAAAGGCAGAGGAGGACCGCTTCCGCCACCCAGAAACAGAACTGAAAAGAGTAATCCAAGGATGTACATCTTTTCATAGGCAAGTGTCATTGTCAGTCCAAACAATATGCCTGAATACTCAACAAATGGCCCGAAAGCAATTTCCTGATCTGCCTCGGCGATCTCAAATGGAAGTCTGGAAGTTGCCATCGCCATGGTGATCAGGAACACCAGTGCTGATATGGGGTTCAGGGCAATACCCCACACCCTCTGTTTTTCCACAATCAGATATAGATCAGAGGTTCCATAGAGGACTGCCATAGCGAGAACTGCTATTATAAAAGGAATTTCATAACCGAAGTACATGAATGCCTCCCTGACAGTTCCTATGAAAGCAAGTCTGCTGTTCGACGCCCAGCCAATTGCCATAATCACAACGGGTATCATGGATATCAGCGAAACAATAACGGGTAGAGCATATGGAGTTCTTATTGCATAGACCGTTCCGGCGGGAATGAACAGAACGGGAAGCAATACCGGTATGAAGGCGAGGATGGGAAACTGAACAAAATAAGGCCTGTGTGCTTCTTTATGAATTATTATCTCCTGGAAAAAGTATCTCATTCCGTCGGCAAGTGGTTGCAGAATTCCCCCTATGGATCTGGATATTTCAAGTGGGCCCATTCTCCACTGGATCCTGGCGGTCAGCTTTCTTTCAAACCAGATTATAAAAAGAAGAGAGAGCATGAGCCCTGTCAGTCCTGGAACAAGGATAACAGCAAAAAAGGGTTTCCATAGAATGAGTGCAACGAGGTATTTCACAATGGGAACTGTCATCAGAACATCCACAAGTGGCTTTATGACAGGTATATCCATCATATTGCTGGAAAATATCTGAAATACTGTATTTACCAATGTCAACTCCATCACCTCATCTGTCTGCTTCTGGCGGGAAGTACCCGAAACTGCCATATATTGCCTGGAGATCCGCCAGTCTGCTTCCTTTAAGAGACTCCATAAACCCTTTCAGATAGAGCCATCCCGGGGTCACCATCCTCACCCTGTAGGGCACGTTTGACTCTCCATCACTCACTATGGAATACAGCAGAAGACCCCTTCCTGCTTCTGTCTGTGATGTGAATTCGCCCTGTGGCAGTCTTATTCTCGAAAAAATCCTGTAGAAATATCCTTTAATGTTTTTTCTCACCTGATCTTTTTCTTTCAACTTCCCGATAAGATCGTCGCTCAAAATGGGACCTCTTGGGATATTTTTTATGGCCTGTCTTATTATTTTTATACTCTGAGAAATCTCCTCAACTCTGACAAGGAATCGCGTGTAAGCGTCTCCATCATCTCCAACCGGGACTTCCCATTCCAGCTCATCATACGCATCGTAACCTTCCACCTTCCTCACATCATACGCCACACCCGAAGCCCTCAGGAACGGTCCAACAACTCCATACCTTATGGCCTCTTCTTTTGTAAGCACACCGACATCCTTCAGCCTTGCTATAACCGCGGGATTCTTAATAAAGATCTTTTCAAATCCCTTCATTCTTTTTTCAATGACACCCATTGAATCATATATGAATTTCAGCACACTGTCATCCACGTCTGCCCTGACTCCTCCCGGGACAATAAATGATGTTGTTACCCTTGTTCCCGTTGCCCTGAGATTCGCTTCGCAGATGAGTTCTCTCAGCCCAAAAGGCCACATAAAGCCCGTGGTGTGGCCGAGAAAGACGGAGAAAATTCCAGCATCATAAAGGTGTGTCCCTATTCTGGACAGCTCACAGAATATGGTTCTTATATATCTGGCCCTCTCCGGAACCTCAATATCAAGGGCATCCTCTATTGCCCTCACATAACCTACGTTGTAATTTGAACTGTCCATGATGGATGGCCTCTCAAACAGAGGGATGTTCTGGATGTACAGCCTGTTCTCTGCAAGCTTTTCCATGGATCTATGGACATAACCCGGCTCCGGTAGTGCATCGACTATTATGTCGCCCTTTATTCTGACAACTATTCTCATGTGACCGCTTCCGGGATGCTGGGGTCCCACGAGAACTATGAACTCATCAGATCTGAAGGCATTCTCAACATATTCCCTGGGTATGGGAACGAACAAAGGCTGAAATTCAGCAGGAGGTTCCACGGGAATATCCAGATACTCCTCTCTCATCTTCTCTCCCTCCCTATCACGTAGCTTTCTTTATTCACCTCAAAATCTTTCCTCAGCGGGTAATCAGGTGTATCCGGAGCCAGAAGGAACTTCCTTCCCATCCAGTCATTGCCATCGAACCATACACCGAAAAACTCGTACATCTCTCTCTCCATATAGTCTGCTGAGGGCCAGATATCCGCAAGGCTCTCAATCACAGGGTCTTCTCTCGGCACTTCTGTGAATATCGTCAATAGAACTCCGGTAAGAGTTCTATCAGTGTAGGAGGATAGGGTGTATTCAACAATGAACTTCTCCTCATGAGGCACATCTATAACGTTCACAGATCTGACATGATCGAAATTTGCGGAAAGGGCTGATGCAGTTTCCCGCCACCTTTCCAGAGGTATCCTCGCATGTATTCTCCCCCTGCCCGTTACAGTAATGCCTGTAGCATAATTTCCAATTTTATCATTGATCAGCGAAAGAATCTCATCACCATCCCAGTCCACCTCTCTCGGAATGTCCACCTTTATCGGCGGGGCCTTTGTTATCTTGAGGGGAGGTGTTGGTGCCCTCTTCAGCTTTGGAGTTTCAGGCATCTGAACCAGATCTCTCAGATCCACCTTCTCAAATCTTGCTGTGGAATCGGCCCTCCCGCTCATAATTTTATCCTGAAGGGCCCTTATTGCCCGGAGAAGGGCCTCAGGAGTTGGAGGACATCCCGGGATGAAATAGTCGACCGGCACAACATCCGATGGCCTGACCATATTATAGCCATTCCAGAATAGCCCCCCATTCAGGCCACAGGCACCCATGACTATGACAAACTTGGGGTCTGGCATCTGTTCCCATGTTATTTTGAGAACCCTTGCCATTTTCCTTGTGATAGCTCCCTCAACTATAATCAGGTTTGTCTGCCTGGCAATACCGTAATTGAGTGACCCGAGGCGTTCTCCATCATATCCACATGCATAGGCATGGGCAAGCTCCACACCACAGCATGCGGTAACCAGGTGAACCGGCCAGAGACTCCACTTTGCTCCCCAGCGCTTTATGGGAGAGAGGGGGCCATCGTGAAGAAACCTGATGTTCTCATCCATGGTCATATTCCCTCCTTATTATGGCAATATCAAGAGAGTAATTGTACGCAACATAGATCGGGGGTATTATGAGTACGATGGAAAGAAGAACCAGGTATGCAAATCCCGATGTGGGATGGGCAGAAAGCAGAAGGAGGAGGACGAGTATGGGCTCAAGGGCCATGAACATAACCATGAACCCCATGTACTGCATTGGCATCACAAATTTTGGAACCCCGAGAGGAGGATTTCCTGCCTCGAACCTCTGAATCTTCACGGGAGTGGGATTTTTCCGGGGCAGTATTTTTGCAAGCCCCAGTATCGCAATATCCATTATAATGCAGACCCCTATCAGTATTCCGACGATCAGAGCGCTTTCCATCAAATCAGACACCTCCGGAGATCATCATGACATATATCTTGTTTGCAACTCCAATAAACCATCCCGGGGGATAAAATGTTACGGATATCACTAGCACAGCAATGAGAACAATCGCATTTACGAGATTCTTCCTCCCCTCAACTCCGAGGTCTCTTGCCACCCTCAGATAGTATGGTATGGAGATGGAAGAATTAAGGACAAGCAGAACTGCAACCCAGACATAACCGGCGTAAACGAGAGAAAGAACAATGAAGAGCTTTCCCCAGAATCCGAGTAAAGGTGGAAGACCTATGAAAGAGAGGGACATGTAGTAACCCATCTGCCTCATGATACCTCCTGATTTTATTCCAGAAAAGAACCCGATTTTTCCAACTGCGTTCATAACGAGCTGAAGCAGAGCGCCGGCAAGTGCCATGGGAAAATACTCCGGAAAGGCCACGAGGGCCACTGTTGGCAGAATGTAACCCATGTTCGCTATGCTCGAGTAGGCGAGAACCTTTCTGAGATCAGATGTGGTGAGAGCTCCTATATTTCCGGCGAACATCGAGATTACACCGATAGCAATTGCGATAATACCTGCCTCTTTCATGAATGGAGTTGAGGTTAGAAGAAGGATCCTGTATACGGCAACAACGGGCACGATCTTTGTGATGGATGCAATGATGGAAACTGGAACCGGATCTGCCGAGGAAAACACATCAGGAACCCACTCGTGGAGGGGTGCAGCACCTATCTCGAGAGACATGCCCAGTATCATCAGGGTGTACCCAACTATATACAGGTGTCTTGAAGGGCTGTTGACATTGAAAACGAGAATCAGAGCTCCGATGATAAAGAGCAGAGTTGCCAGAACCATGAAAACAATATATTTCATCCCTGGATCAACCTTCAATCTGCCCTCACTTATGAGGACAAGTATGTAGGTTGGAGTTGATACGAGAACAAATGAGGCGATTATGAGAGATACATCCGAGGCTGTAAATATGAAGAAAGTGGCAATGCCGATGAGTCCCACAATTGCGTAATCCACACCCCTTATCTGATTGCCCTTCATAAGATTCAGGGAAAGAAGATTCATCAATGCTATCACAAAGATAAACACCGCAAATCCGGTGAACGACATTGATGTGACTGCGATAGCAATGATACTGATCAGAACGGGAATAACTGACAATCTGGGATTGAAATATGCAAGGGTTGCTCCAATAACAAGCAGTATCAGCCCTGCAATGTATCCAATGGTAATCGCCATCACCATGATTTCACCACCCCATCAGCACAGCTATAAAAACCACTGCCAGAAACACTCCCACCACCAGTTTCAGGTATGTTGTGAGGTAGCCCTTCTGAATCCTCCTTATTCCCCCTGAAATAGCTCCAAATACATCTGGTATGAGCCTGTGGAAAAAGAAGTCTATCACTGAATTACACAGATCAACAAAAGCGATTAAAACCTTTCCGATTCCCGGGACTATATAATCGTTCAGAGCAGAAAGATAGAGTCTATCTCCAAATATCCCGGCGATTCTGCTGAAAGCCTTTTCCCTTGGATCGATGAGAGTTATCACGTATGCAACAAGAACAAGTACTCCAACAGTTATGGAGGTTTTATCGTATCCAGCACTCACAAGC
>WAJW01000122.1 GCA_015523685.1 Archaeoglobaceae archaeon | reverse complement strand
TAATGTTACAGAGGTGTTATGAATTGAAATCTCTGGTTTCCGCACTTAAAGTTTTGATAGCGGTGATGAAGGTTGCTCTTGTTCTATCCATTTTTTTAACAGGTTACACCATATTTTCAGTTCTGGGGAGTTCACTCTCGTCCCTGACAGGGGAATCATCTTTCAGCTCACATATCAACCCTGATGGGAGTCTCAGTGTTTCCTCTGCACTTGAAGTGGAGAACAGAGGATATCTGGACTCCTCGGTATATCTTGAGATAAGAATCCTCTTTGATGGATCGGTGCTCGCCAGCGGAAATGACCATTTACACCTCAGGCCTGGTGAGAGCGGGACGCTGAACATTCAGCTTGCCATTCCAGAGGAGGATCTCAGCAGACTCATGGTGTCAAAACCGGAGACCGAGATATATCTGGGTATAAGAACCCTGAATAATCTGACCGGGATTTCACTGAAGGGCGAGGTGAGTGAATGAGCAAGGAAAGAGCAAAAGGAGTGGGAAATGCACTAATGGCAATTATAGCTCTGGTTGTCGTGCCTCAGGTGTTTTCGAGAATTCTTCCCTCCCCATTTGTTTTTGTAATTGAAAAATTCATCGTGGAAATGACAATTTTTGGGATTATAATCGCGGTGCTGTATATCGTAAAACACTTTTCGGATATTAAAAACCCATTGAGACTCCTGTCATCAATAGCTTTAAATCTTCTCTGGCTTTATGTATTTCTGTTCATAAGCGGTTCAGGAGACCCGACGAACTTTGGGAGGATCAGTCTCCAGATTGATGTCATGAAGCTGAGCATGGATTTCAGGATTTTTGTGCAGATCCTGATGTTCATAATATTGCTGCAGATCATTAAAGATATGCTTGAGTACCTCAATGCAAGAAGGGAAGTGAACGTGTAAACAACCGGAATTTCAATCCCGTTCCTCAATATCTCACATGGCGTGGAATTCCTGGGGCAAAGATATGATTCTGCATGGCTTTTGAGGGGATAACAGGGCATGGTTAATGGGCTGTAAGAGCTCGGAAGTTTTACAGAGTTATTCTCGCAATACCGGGTCTGACCTGAATTTCATCCTGATTGTTTGACTCCTTATGTGAATCATGCAGGAGGAAGCACAATTATTTTATTCTTCCCTGCTACGGATATGATCATGGAACCGATCTCTTCTGATGAGATGGGCATTCTTGATACGAACTGTGAGTATCATGGTCTTTCAAGAATTCAGCTCATGGAAAATGCTGGTAAGGCCCTTGCAGATGAGGTCAGGAAGAGGTTTGATGGGGGCAGAGTGCTTGTTGTTGCCGGAAGGGGGAATAATGGAGGGGATGGATTTGTGATGGCAAGGCACCTCGGTGACTTTGAGGTGGAGGTTTATCTCCTGGGCAGGAAGAATGAGATAAGGACTGCTGAGGCGAGAAAAAATTTTGAAATTCTTGAAAAAAGCGAGTGTTACATAAAGGAAATAAAGGACTCATCCATGTTCCCTGAATTAGATGGAGACATAATCGTTGATGCAATTCTCGGAACAGGAGTTAAGGGGAAGCTAAGGGGAATTGAAAGAAAGGCGGTTGAGGAAATCAATTCAACTGAATGTTTCAGGGTGGCGGTGGACGTTCCAACGGGCCTTGATCCAGACACTGGAGATACGGAATTCGCTGTAGAAGCTGATCTCACCGTAACATTTCATCGGCCCAAGGCTGGTCTTCTCAGTGAGAGAGCCAGAAGATATGTGGGAGAGCTGGTTGTTTCAGAGATAGGAATTCCGGATTACTTTGAAAAGCTCGTGGGAGTTGGTGAGGTAAAATATGCTTACAGAAGGCATTCATCGGGCCATAAAGGTCAGCACGGGAAAATACTGGTGATCGGAGGGGGAGAGTACACAGGAGCTCCCGCCTTAACTGCAATGGCATCCCTGTATGCCGGGGCGGATCTGGTGACAATCTCTTGCCCAGAAACCGTCTCAGATGTCATATCCTCCTTCTCCCCCAACATGATCGTCAGACCTTACACCGGGGAACGTCTTAATCCGGACGCGATAGGTGAGATAGATCCATACATTGAAAGATCTGATGTTGTTGTTATCGGTATGGGAATTGGAAAGGATGATGAGACACTTGATGGGGTCAGGGAAATATTAAGAAGGGCAGATAGAATTGTCATCGATGCGGATGCACTCCATGCCATAGCTGATCCTTTTGAAAATCGGGTTATTTTAACTCCACACGAAGGTGAATTTGAGAGGGTATTCAATCCGGAAAAAAGCTGGAACTCTTCCATGAAAACCCGGGAACAATGGGTGAGAAAGATGGCAGAAAGAATCAATGCGACCATCGTTCTTAAGAATCCTCATGACATAATTTCTGATGGAAGAAGAATAAAGATCAATAAAACAGGAAACGCGGGGATGACAGTTGGAGGAACCGGAGATGTACTCGCGGGTGTTATAGCAAGTTTTTTTGCCCTGACCGGAGATCCATTTATTTCAGCATCATCAGGGGCTTTTGTGACGGGAATGGCCGGGGATATTGTGTATGAGAAGATGGGGTACAACTTCACAGCGATGGAGGTTGCAGAAACGATCCCATCAGCTATAAAAGTGAGCCTCGATTTTTAACTGTTCTCTATGATTGCGGATTTTCCAAGCTCTGTGATATAATAAACCTCCCTTCCCTCCTTTTTTACAGATCTCAGATATCCCTTCTCGGTGAGTTCATAAAGGTGCTGATAAACCCCCTGGGGTGTGATCCTTTTGAGGCCACTCAACCATTTCCAAAGAGCATATCCGTGTGCGGGCCGTCTGTATATATATCGTAAGATCATGAGTTTTGTCTCAGATATGGATGCTTTCTCCATCTTGAGATCTCCCGCTATTATGCAGACGACATCATCCCCTTTCACTTTCTCAATCCCTGCATAGGAGATGCATGCGGAAGGGCTTGCAAGTATGCCCTCTCTCCCGAGATTCTCCTGGGCTGTTATTATCTCTCCCTCACTTATCTGCATAAGTTTGACAAAACCATCATCCATGAGCTTTTTCAGCTCGTGCCCGAAATAATTGTGACCAACAAGATATGATGCCACACTATCCTTTTTTTTCTCCGGAACCGCACCGTAAAATTGTGGCAATCTATCTATCTCTCCCCTTTCCATCAGGTCAATTCCCGCCTTTACGCTCATTATGAGGTGGCTCCCACTTCCGACAGGCATGATTACAGAGTCAAAATAGGAATTGAGAAGAACCTCGTACATGGTTGTTTTTTCGCCCACGTGAAGATCGAGATTTTTCAGAAGCGCATCCTCTTCTTTACTGCTCGTTTCTGCACCGAGCAACACGAGGGACATGCCGGTTTGATTTGTGTAGAATTTTATTCCTGCCCTTGCGCAGTAGGAAGCAAGAGAGAGTATTCTGTCATAATCCCAGTTGCATACCGTTTTTTCTATGCCTTTGGATTTGAGATAGGAAACAAAGAAAGCTGAAAACCTGTCCTCAAAGCTTCCTGTGGGATTTATCCTCTCATCTTTCAAAAAAACCCCCTTCGAGATCTCTATAAGGGGAGTGTTACCCTCTCCAAGGGTTATTCTGTACCTGGTTTCTGGAAGGAAATCTCCGAATCTCCATATGCCCTTCACGCATGTGCATATGATATATATAATATTAAAGTGTTTACTTGAATAGGTGACCGTGATGATAGTTGACCTTAAGAAACTCAGGTTTGGTACAGAACTGCTGAAGAGGGGATTCGCCAAGATGCAGAAAGGCGGAGTGATAATGGATGTCACAACTGCCGAACAGGCTCAGATAGCTGAAGATGCTGGTGCGGTAGCGGTTATGGCTCTTCACAAAGTCCCTGCGGACATAAGGGCTGCTGGAGGAGTTGCAAGGATGGCAGATCCAAGGATAATACAGGAGATAATGGATTCAGTTACCATCCCCGTGATGGCAAAGGTGAGAATAGGACATTTTGCCGAGGCCCAGATCCTTGAGGCACTTGGTGTGGATATGATAGATGAATCTGAGGTTCTCACACCTGCTGATGAGATGTATCACATAAACAAGAGGGAGTTCAAGGTTCCATTTGTTTGCGGAGCGAGAAATCTCGGAGAGGCCCTCAGAAGGATTGATGAGGGTGCTGCGATGATAAGAACTAAAGGAGAGGCAGGAACAGGCAATGTTGCAGAGGCTGTCAGGCATATGAGAATTATCATGGGGGCCATCAGGGAGCTGAAAGGAAAATCTGAGGAGGAGCTAAAGCTCTATGCGAGGAAGATCGAAGCACCTTACGAGCTCGTCTTTGAAACTGCAGAACTCCAGAGACTCCCTGTGGTCAACTTTGCGGCTGGGGGTATAGCAACACCCGCCGATGCATCCCTGATGATGCAGCTCGGTGCAGATGGCGTCTTCGTTGGCTCCGGCATATTTAAATCTGAAGATCCGGAGAGGATGGCAAGGGCGATTGTTGAAGCGGTCAACTATTACGATGATCCCACGACTCTGGCCGAAATCTCGAAGGGTCTTGGAGAACCCATGAAGGGCATCGATATAAGAACGCTTGAGGAGCATGAGAAACTGCAGACAAGAGGAGTCTGAATGAGGATTTCGGTTGTGGGAGTTCAGGGTGATGTTGAGGAGCATGTTCTGGCAACAAGGAAGGCGATGGAATCGGCAGGATATTCCGGAGAAGTAATACCCGTAAGGCAGAAAGGAATCGTCTCTGAGAGTGACGGGGTTATAATTCCTGGAGGAGAGAGCACAACCATTTCAAAACTGATTTTTCGTGAGGGCATTGCCGACGAAATTATAGAATCTGCGGAATCAGGAGTTCCCGTAATGGGAACATGTGCAGGCCTGATCACCCTTGCAAAGCATGGAGATGATGAGGTGGAAAAAACGGGGCAGAAACTACTGGGGCTGATGGACACATGGGTTAAAAGGAATGCATTTGGGAGGCAGAGGGAGAGTTTTGAGGTTGAACTTGATATAAAGGGAATTGGAAGATACAATGCGGTATTTATCCGGGCTCCCGCAATTCTTAAGGTGGGGAAGGGAGTTGATGTGGTGGCAAAACTCAATGACTATATCGTGGGAGCGGTTCAAAAAAATCTGCTTGCCTTTGCATTCCACCCTGAACTCACGGATGACATTAGAATTCACAGGTTGTTTCTGGATATGGCGAAGAGATGATCAGAATATCGACTTCCATGGGGTTAGACCCCTGAATTTTTTGGAAATGACATATATCTCTGCACTCTCCTTTCTTGAGGCTCTTGGGGCATGAAGTTTTACGTATCTGAAGCTCTCTCTCACATTGTTCAGGTAGTCATTCAGCATATCTCCCTGAAAAACCTTAACAACAAAATTCCCCCCGGGTTTAAGGAGAACTCTGGCAATTCTGAGTGCTGACTCTGCCAGTTCAATTGAGCGGGCATGGTCGTAGCTCCATCTTCCTGATAGATTCGGTGCAGCATCGCACAGCACAACGTCGGCGTTTTTCACATGCTCTTTCAGCTTTTTAACGGTGGTGGCAGAGGTTATATCTCCTTTAAAGAATTCCACTCCCTCAATTGGTTTCATTGGAGCTATATCAACAGCAACCACTCTACCTCCCGACAGCTCAAGGGAAACCTGACTCCATCCTCCCGGTGAGGCACCGAGATCAACAACTGTATCTCCCCTTTTTATGATTCTGAAACGGGAATTTATCTGCTTTAGTTTATAGGATGCCCTTGATCTGTATCCCTCTTTCTTCGCAAGTTTGAAGTAATGATCTTTCATCCTCCTTGCCATTTTCTCACTTCTTGAGTTTCTGATGGGTCTGCTGGTATTCTCTCAAAAATCTCAGAGCTGATTTTTCAATTTCCTCAAAAAACTCTTCTCCAGTCTCCACACCATGTTCATACCCCGGACACTCAACGAGAGGGGTCAGAACGATGGATATCTCATCTCCATAGGACACCTTTGATATTTTGAATGGTAAAAGCCTGCAGATTGAGGGTTTTATCCTGTTTATTCTGCATGTGAGATCATCCTGGAGGAATATGCATCTGCCCCCCTCTGTTTTCATATAATAGTTGCCATCCGCATCATTTTTATAATAGAAATCCTCAAATTCCTTCTCTATTCTCTCAATATCGTTCAATGTGAGCAGTATATCCCTTTTACAGCATTTTGCATCACATTCCCTGAATACACAGCTCCACTTTTCGATTTTTCCTTCAAATGTTATCATCACTCAGATATTTTACCCGGGATTATTTATTTTTTGGCATGGTGATGGAGGTAAAAGATAAATTCAAGCCTGAACCATCTGTAAATGTGATCGCTGTATATGCTGGAAAGGGGGCCAGCCATTCATGGCTATGGTTTGTGGATCTCTTTGAGAAATACAGCATTTACCCCCGTTTCCTGGATGAGGTTTCCGTAAATGATCTCCGGGAGACATCCACCCTGATAGTTCCTGGAGGAGATCCCGTTTCCCTTGCCCGGGCTGTGGGAAAAAAAGGTCTGGAATCTATGAGGAAGTTCGTTCATCGTGGGGGCAGATATGTGGGATCATGTGCAGGTGCATATCTCCCCCTCAGAACGTCCCTCTCCCCCCTGTCTCATTTTAATATGGTCAATCTCAGAATAAGAAATATTGGAGAGAAAAGTGATGATAATGTGAAATCCTACACACCTTACGGAGAAAGATGCATAATTCATCCATTCAGAGGAGACGTGATTGTTCGCCTCGATGGTCAGAGCATGAGAGCTCCAGTTTTCGGAGGACCTATTTTCGAGTGGAGCGATGAAGTAAAAATTCTTGGAGTCTATGAGAAAGTGACTGAAGCCACACAGCTTTTCATGGATGAGGGAAGGGTTATTGAGCTTATCTCCGGATATCCTGCTGTGGTGAGAGCTGAAACGGGTAGAGGAGACATGTTGTTGATGGGCCCCCATCTGGAGTATCCCGGATGTGATGTGGGAAACAGATGGCTTATTTCCTGGATTGGGAAAAACGATCCTCCATGTGAAGATTATGAAAGCACCTCTCAGAGCTCTTTTCTCAAATTCAGGGAGGTCTGTGGTGATCTGCTTGTGGTTTCCGGGTCTTTCGTATCCCTTCCGGCGATGTGGAGGATCGGAGTGAAGGCCTGGGAACCGGAAAAGCTTCAGTACTTTGCTCTCTCAATCTGGAAGAGAGTTAAAAAAATGAAGGACTGTGATACAGCCATTTATCCCTTCGAGGAAATCTCTTCATCTCTTGAAAGGGTGATACATGGGGCGAAGGAGATCAAACGTAATTTAAAGATGAAAAGAGATACCGCTCCTCTTGCAGAAGAGATGTTTGATGAAATTCTCTCTGCAACCAGAAAGTTCATGGAAAATTACTTCCTGTGGAAGAGGATTGAGGATGAACGCAAGAAGGCTTGATACAAAAAAGTTTGAGGCCAGAAACTCAATGTGGTACTGGACCGAAATAAAAAACCCTCTGATAGTTGCAAGGAACTATGTGGTTGTATCTCTGTGCAGAATCCTGCCCTCTCTCAAATTGAAAAATTACCTCCTGAAGGGACTGGGCGTAAAGCTGGGGAAAAATGTTGCCTTTGGCCTCGAGTCCACAGTCGATATTTTTTTCCCGGAGCTTATCGAGATAGGGGATAACACAATGCTGGGCTACAGAAGCGTTATACTCACTCATGAATTCGTTGGGAATGAAATAAGGACTGGAAGGGTGATGATAGGAAAAAATGTGACGATAGGGGCGAACGTAACTGTCCTTCCGGGTGTGAGTATAGGGGATGGCTCCATAATATCAGCCCATTCACTTGTCAACAGGGATATACCGGATGGAGTGCTTGCCGGAGGAGTTCCTGTAAAAATAATCAGATCCATCGAATCAGAAAATGACGTCGAGGAAAATTGATGCAAGCATAACAAAGCTCACCATTGCGTTGATGTTGAAGAAAGCCACTCGAATTCTTTTTTCATCAACATTTTCTGGAGAGAGGATTGCATGTTCCGCGAAGAGTAATCCTGATATTACAATCAGACCCGCTACATAGAGCATTCCGAAGGGGTACACGAGATGGGCAAGGGCAAAGAAAAAAATTGTGAGGAAATGTGAGAGAGAAGATACGGATAGGGAATTTTTAATTCCAAAATCAGCAGGTATGGAGTGAAGACTCATTCTCCGATCGAACTCAACGTCCTGAATTGCATATATGATATCGAAACCAGCAACCCAGAAGAGAACTCCGGCACCTATGAGAAATGGAGGTAGATCTGATGTGAGTGGATGAAATGAATCGGAAATGGCTATCCACCCGCCAGGTGGGGCATAGGCGAGGGTGAGACCAAGAACAAAATGGGAAAGGGGAGTGTATCTTTTAAGGTATGGATATATTATAGATGTTAAAACTGGTACAGGAGATAGAATGAAGCATGTCATGTTGAGCATGTATGCTGAAAGCTCATAGAATAATACTGAGATAGCCATAAGTCCGTAAACCTCTTTCAGGCTCATCTTTCCTGAAGGCAGGGGGCGATCTGAAGTCCTGGGATTGAGTGAATCAAACTTCCTGTCGGCCAGATTGTTCATTGCCATTGAAAATGTCCTCAGTCCGGTGAATGCAACAAGTATGAGAATGAGTGCTCTCAGGTCAGGAACACCTCTGGCGGACATGAAGGCTCCCGAGTATGCAAATGGTAGAGCAAATGCTGTATGCTGTATTTTCACAAATTCCATGTACATTTTGAGCCGTTCAAACAATTTCATTTATGATTCAGAAAAGGAAAAAAGAGAAAAATATTTTGCTTTATATCCGGAATCATTTAGGGGATGTGAATTGCGAAATCCTGAAGAATTGCTGAAAGAAATCGAGAGGGAAATTCGCTCATGCAGGAAATGCGATTTATGGAAGACGAAGGAGAATTATGTTCCCGGGGAGGGTAATCCCCTTTCAAAAATCGTTTTCATAGGAGAGGCTCCGGGGAAAGAGGAGGACAGGCAGGGAAGACCCTTTGTCGGTAGGGCAGGGAAGTTGCTTGAGTCGTACATGAGAGACTATCTGGGCCTCGAGAGAAAGGACGTTTTCATCTGCAACATCCTTAAATGCAGACCTCCGGGAAACAGGGACCCTCAGGAAGATGAGATACATGAATGCTTTCCCTATCTCCAGAGACAGCTTCAGGCAATTCAACCCCAGATAATAGTCTGCCTTGGTAGATTTGCCACCGGAACTCTCTTCGATCACCTTTCCATACCTTTTTCCGGGATCTCAAGGG
>WAJW01000121.1 GCA_015523685.1 Archaeoglobaceae archaeon | reverse complement strand
GAATTAATGAAGCATAAGACAGGATACCCAGGAGTAGACAGGTATATTGAGATGGCCTTACAAAACATTAAATTAGCCATATCCAACATTGGCGAGGTAATTTAAGAATGTAATATATTTCATCAGAATATAATAAAATTAGGATTCTTAGGATTTTACTTTATGTACAGGAAAAAGGAGACTGAATATGTTGCTCTCGCGGAAAGACTTTGATTTAATTCAGTTTCTTCGTTATCTCGGACTTATGATTTGCTCCATCTTCTTAATCGTAACATTTTCTTCCTAACTCTAATCCAATGCATTTTTATACCCAAATTAATTTATACTTCTCTTTCATTAAAAGAAATATCATGAAAAAAGAAGTACTTAAAAGAGAAGATTTTAGAAAAGTCATGATTACAGGAAAGGATACTTCCGTTATAACATTACCTAAAAAATGGATCGAAAGGAACAAAATAAAAAAAGGGGATATTTTAAAAATTAAAGATATAGGGAAATCTTTAATACTTACTTCCTATAAGGAACTAGAGGATGAAGAAAATCTCCTTACTGCACGAATCACTTATGATGGAGATGAAACTTTATTATTAACCTCTGTTATTGGAGCCTATGTATTGGGTATTGACGAATTAAGAATTATAGGAACTACTGAGTTTGATCCGGGATTGATCATAAAAATCTCAAAAATTTGTAGTTCTTTGGAGGGTCTTGAAATATTTGAAGAACGTAAAGACTTTATTTTTATAAAAAATATACTTTCTCCAGATAAATTATCTTTTAGGCATTTGCTATCAAGAATGGCAACGCTATCCAAACTAATGTTTTGGAATTTCTTTGAAGGAATTTCTCAGAACCCAAAACTATTAAATACATTAATAGATAGAGATGAGGAATTAAATAGATTATATTTGCTTGGTGTAAGGTTGCTTCATTTATCTTTAATGAACCCAAAACTATCACTTAAATTAGGTTTTGAATCTAGTGTACTAGTAATAGGTAGGCTATTAATATTAAGAAATATAGAGAAACTCATAGACGAATTGAAGAACTTGGTAATCTTATATAATAAAATTGAGAATATTGATACCCAGATAATAGAAATATTCGACGCACTTTACTCTATATATTCAGATTTGATAGATCAGTTCGTTAAATTTGAAACCGAAAAATCTATAGGTGACATTTCCAAAAGGATAAACCAATTAGACGATATATTAAATTCATTACCTGAGTTAATGAAAGAGTTTGAAAAAAAAGCTATAAATTATCATTATATACTTAGTATTAGAGTACTCTGTGAAAAATTGAAAAACATAGCATCTATAATGATAAACTATCTATTTTATTGGCAGAATAAAGATACTTTAGACATAGGTACCATACTTTAAGCTTGTTCTAAGATGATTTGTTTATAATCTTAGAACAAGTCGTTAAATAAGCCTGGAGAGGAATGTTTAACTCACGTAAAGTGCCTAATTGTTTGATATATGTTACCAAATAGATTATTTGGAAAATACTCATATAGCACAGTATTTATCATTACAATGTAGAAAATTAAGTAAAAAATTAAGGAGGATTGAATATGGGGAGAACTGCCAATAAATGGGTAATACTGATATTGTGCTGGATTATCTGGGGGTTCATTGCTAGTGACAGAATGTTACTTACATATGTAGCACCAGCACTGATCCCAGATATGAAGATTTCGATGACCGAATTCGGCCTTGCAATGTCTGTATTAACAATTACATGGGCTATAATGGCAGGAATTGCGGGTTACATATCTGATGTAATAGGCCGGGTTAGAGTTATAACTATCGCAGGACTGCTATTCTCAGCAACTACTTGGTTAACAGGAATCGTACGTAACTTTGGTCAATTGTTGGGTGTAAGAGCTCTCGTTGGAATAGGAGAGGGAAGTTATTGGGGTCCTGGAGTCTCTATAATCAATCGAGCTTGGCCAAAAGAGAGGAGAGGATTTGCCTTAGGATTTCATCAGTCTGGATTCCCAGTATTGGGCGTTCTTGTAGCAGGTTCACTAACTGGCTGGTTAACTTCCATCTATGGTTGGAGAGTTCCTTTTTATGTTTATGGTGTTGCAGGTATTATCGTTACAATTATATTCTATGCACTTGTAAAAGAACCGGAAACGGAAATAACTTTTCCGGACCCAAAGGATACAGAGAAACTGGATGTTAAAGCTTTGTTTAAATCAAGGAATTTCATTGTAAACCTGGTTATTATGTCTTTGTGGATGATAGTTTACTGGTCAATTGCGACCTTTCTGCCAGTATACCTTACGAACGTTAAGGGACTAACTATTTCATTTGCAGGGTTTATGGCCGGTTTCACTGGATTAATAGGCTTTGTTGGTATGTGGTCTGCTGGAGCTTATTCAGATAATATCGGTAGAAAACCAGCCTTGGCGATAGCGTTTATTTGTGCACTTGTTGGCATTCCTTTGTTAGTTATGACCGGGTCGTTTCTAGCATTAGCGATAGCATTGATATTGGTGGGCTATGGTTTATATGCCGTATATCCTCTTACATTAGCTAGCATTCCAGCAGATGTAGCCCCTCCTATTTTAGTCGGTACAGCAGCCGGAATTACAATGCTAGTAAGTGAAGTCGTGGGTATTCTCGGTCCAATATTGGGAGGATATTTCAATGACATCTATGGGCTTGGGGCATCATTTTGGCTAGCTTTCGGAATAGCAATCGTTAACCTAATTATATTGTCGTTGGTTATGGAGGAGACTGCACCCAAAAAGAGGCCAGTTAGAGAATAGATTGAATTCTGATCCGAATAAATGAAAAGGTGGAGGTATATGCCATATCCACCCTATTGGAACAAAGATGTAGAAACAATAGACAAAGAGGCCCTGAGAGAACTCCAAAGTGAGAAACTCAGGCGTCAAGTAGAATACGTTTACAACAATTGTCCATTTTATCATGAGCACTGGAAAAAAGCGGGTATTAAGCCATCTGATATAAGAAGTGTTGATGATCTACATCGGTTGCCATTCGTTACTAAAGAGGACATCAGAGAAAGCCAAATGAAAACCCCACCGCTTGGATCTCACCAAGGAGCAGATTGGGAGAAGATAATAAGGATACATGCCAGTTCTGGAACTACAGGTGCCCCGAGCTTTATGGCTATTACTAAACATGACGATCAGGTTTGGACTGAGGTTGTAAGTAGAGTATTCTGGACAAATGGCTTCAGACCGTATGATAGGATTTTGTTTGGTCTTAATATAGGACTTTTTGTAGGTGGAGTTCCAGTTGTAAAAGCTATTGAAAACATAGGTTGCACTCTTATTCCAGTCGGTACAGGTGACTCCAAAAGATTGATGGAACTAGGAAAGTTATTAAAAGCCAATGCATTAGTTGGGACTCCTTCATATATGCTCTATTTGGCTGAAATCGCTAAAAAAGAAATGGATTTAGATCCAAAAGATCTTGGTATTCGTTTGATCCATGTTGGGGGTGAACCAGGGGGTGGTATACCAGGTGTTAGGAAAAAAATTGAGAGGGAGTGGGGTTCAAAAGTTGTTGAAGGTTTGGGAAATTCAGATATCGCACCTGTGATTTGGGGTGAATGCGAGTACCAAAATGGTATGCACTTCTGTGCTCAGGAATTTATCATACCAGAGATAATTGATCCTGAATCGTTAGAACCGATTGAATTAGAAGAAGATTCAAAAACAAAAGGTGAGCTCGTATATACTGTAATAGATCGAGAAGCGACTCCTATACTCCGATTTCGTTCACACGACATAGTAGAAGTATGGACAGATCCATGTGAATGTGGAAGAACAAGTTTCAGAGTTAGATGCATAGGGAGAGTGGATGATATGATAATCTACAGAGGTGTTAACATCTTTCCTAGCATGATACAAGATGTTATCGCAAATCATCCAAACACAACTGGAGCACTCCAAATAGTGATAAAAAAAGGAGTAGCTCATGCGGTTCAAGGATTAGAAGTTGAAGTTGAATACCAAAAAGATTATTCTACTGAAAAGTTAGATGCTTTACGTAGGGATTTAGAGAATTTACTTAAAAATAAGTTATTTGTTAAAATACCTGTCATTTTAAAGCCAGAAGGTACTTTACCAAGATTCGAGAAAAAAGCAAAATTAATAAGGAGGGATGAGTAGTGGCTGTTTTGTCAAATTTTCATGGGAAAAGGTGTGTGATTTTTACTGACACAGGTGGAACTTTCACAGATGCAATTGTAGTTTTTGAAGATGGGACATTTTTAACAGGTAAAAGTTCAACTACTTATGGAAGATTGGAGATCTCTTTCTTTGAGAGTATAAAAGATGCTTTAAGTAGTCAGGTAAATCTTGAAAAAGTACTTTCTTCTGCTGAAATAGTCGGTTATGGAACAACACATGGAACGAATATTATAGTTAGTGGCGTTGGTGGAGCTAAAGTTGGAGTTATCACAACAAAAGGCCATGAAGACAGAACCATAATTGGGCGTCTTCGGGCTGCAGGGTTGGATAGACGAGAAGGTATGCATATTGTAAGAGCCGACAAACCCGAACCCTTAGTTCCACGTAGATTAATCAGGGGTGTCATTGAGAGATTAGATTGTAAAGGGAATGTGGTGGTACCATTAGATGAAGATAGTGTTCGACACGCCGTACGTGATCTTCTCAAAGAAAATGTTGATGGAATAGCTGTTTGTCTATTATGGAGTTTTCTCAATCCAATCCACGAATTGCGAGTAAAGGAAATCATCCAAGAGATGGCATCAGATGTGTCAGTAGTGACATCACATGAGGTGACACCAGTATTTCGTGAATATCCGAGATTTATAAGTACTATTGTAGATTTATACATTGGAGCAGCATTAAGAGAACTTTTTGAAAAAATAAAAGGCAAATTAAGTGATCAAGGGTATAAACATCCCTTACAGATATTGCAAGCTTCAGGTGGACTTTCAAGAGCTGAAGTCGTACGACCGGGCACCACATTACATTCTGGTCCTGTAGGTGGTTTAATAGGTGTAGAGTTTATCAAGCGCTTATATGGATATGAGAATGCATTGGGCACAGATGTTGGTGGAACAAGCTTTGATATATGCTTTTCACCTAAGGAAGGAAGCCCTCTTCTTAGAGAACCAATAGTTGGACGTTTTGAAATTGCCACCCCAATGCGTGAGATAGTAACTATCGGTTCTGGTGGCGGAAGTATTGCTTGGATAGAGCCAGCTACAGGAGTTTTGAAAGTTGGACCTCAAAGTGCAGGTTCTGAACCGGGACCAGTCTGTTATGATACAGGAGGTACAGAGCCAACTGTAACTGATGCAGATGTGGTATTAGGTAGAATAGATCCAAATTATTTTCTCGGAGGAAAAATGAAGCTTAATAAGAAAAAAGCTTGGAAAGCTATTGAAGAGAAAATCGCCAATCCATTAGAAATAGATGTACCAGAGGCTGCAGAATCTATATGTAAGATAATTGACGGTACAATGAATGCTACACTCCAAACCAGTATGAATATGAAAGGATACGACCCTACGAGTTTTATTTGCGTGGCATATGGAGGGGCTGGACCAACTCATTGTGCAGGCTATACTGAAGGAATAGGTTTTAGATCTGTAATTATTCCCCCTCAAGCAGCAGTTTTTTCAGCTTTTGGTGCTTCTACAGCAGGTTTGCTACACCGGTATGAGGCCTCTTGTATGGCCATGTTTATGGAAATGGATTATGATGAGGTAACTGGAAAGTTCCAGTTAGAGAATTTGACAAGCCTTTCTCAACTTCCCTCAGAGGCACTTGATAGAATTAACAGTATCTGGGAGCGTCTTGAAGAGAGAGCAAAGGATGATGCTTCTGCAGAAGGTTTCAGCTTAGAAGATATGAATCGGAACTATGAAATGTTAGCAAGGTACGGAGGTCAGCTGTGGGAATTACGAGTTCCACTTAAAAGTGGAAAGATTAATTCTATAGAAGATTTCAAACAAATGGTTCGTGCCTTTGAGTTAAAATATTTAGAGGTATATGGAGAACATGCAATGTTTCCTGCTGGGGGATTAGAGGTGGTGAGTCTGTCTTTAGAGATACGAAAACAATTATGGGAGCCGAGAATTCCTAAAATAGATAAGGGAGAAAGGGATCCATCTAAAGCTTTAAAGAGCGAGAGAGATGTTTATTTTAACGAAAAATGGATTAATACCCGAGTATATGAAAGATCCGCACTAAAGGCAGGGAATATTGTTGAAGGTCCTGCTATTATTGAGGCTAAAGATACAACTATCGTGATACCATTAGATAGGAAAGTGAGAGTAGATGATTACGGCATGCTAATTATGAGTGATAAGTAGTCAGGAGGTGAGCCAACATGAGTATGTCTAATAATAAATTAGAAATAGACCCTGTAAAATATGAGATTTTTACTCACAGGCTTGAAGCAATAGTAGAAGAAGGGAAAGAAGTTACTAGGTATCTCTCTGGTAGCACTATTACACGAGAAGCGGGAGAAGTTCAAGTTGCCTATTATGATCCATCTGGCGAGGGGGTTGCGATTGCTTGTGGAATACTCATGCACATAATGAATGTGACACGAGCTATCAGATATATGAAAGATCAGAGATATGAAGAAGATATAGGAATATATGAAGGTGACCAGTTTATAAATAACGATGCTTATATCGCTGGTATGCATGTCCCAGACTTTAGTATAGTAGCGCCTGTTTACTATAAAGGCGAACTAATCGGATATGTTGCGTCCATCTCACATACTCCAGAGGTGGGCGCAATTGAGCCCGGAGGAATGTGTCCTTCTGCAAAAGAAGCTTATCATGATGGAATTCATGTTCCGTTGATAAAGCTTATAGAAAAAGGAAAAATGCGCCGTGACTTGCTCAACATGTTATTAAGGAATGTAAGGGACCCACGTGGTATGGAGCTTGATATTCGGGCACGAATCGCTGGAAATGAACGGGTTAAAACGAGAATTAAAGAGCTAATAGATGAGGTTGGTTTGGATTTTTTTAAAGCTGCGAGCATGAAATATCTTGAAGATTCTGAAAACTTTGCTAGGAAGCGTATTCAAGAGCTTAGACCCGGAATTTACCGTGCTCAAGCCTTTACCGATTCTTTTGGCGAAGAATTAAAGCCAGCCGTAATCATGGTTGAAATGGAGGTAACAAATGAAGGTGAAATTGTAGTTTCAACTCCTGTGGTTTCACCTCAAGGTAGATGTTTTGATAATGCATATTTACCTGCCGTTGAAGCAACTGTATTCTATACTATGTTAGTAACTCTTTTGCCAGATGGGATATGGAACACAGGTCTTTCTCGTGTGATTAAACTTGGAGAGATACCGTGGAAATCCAGACTTAATGCAGATCCTAGTTGTTCTGTTGGTTATGCTACTGTAGGCATTAGCTCAGTATTTTGCAATGCTTTGTTAGATGCACTCTCAAGAGCTCTTTACTCTTCTGGTAAAAAAGAAGAAGTACTGGCTCCCGCCACCATAGTGAACGATACTCCAATTGGAGGCATTAATCAGTGGGGACGACAATTTGGATCAATCCTCACATCTGGTGCATTAGCTTCAGGTGGGGGGGGAAGAATTGGAAAGGATGGGATTGACAGCAGTGTAAATATGTGGAATCCATGGACATATATATCAGATGCCGAAGGAGAAGAGAACCTTGCTCCTATAATTCATGTAGTTCGAAAACATCGACCAGATTCTGGCGGTCCTGGAAGATGGAGAGGGGGTGTTGGAGTCGAACATATAACTATGATTCATGGTTCTGATATTGTTCAAGTCATGCATTTTGGAGGAGGGCATAAAATTCCTGTAAATCAAGGTATGTTTGGTGGATATCCTGGTGCTTCGTCATACTTTGATTGGATGTTGGGAACGGATGTTTATAAAAAATTACGCCAAGGAATGTTCCCAGAGAGTGCAAAAGATGTAATGGAAATATTGAAAGGGGAATACATACCAGGGCCACCTAACGCACCAGCGAGACACTTAAAACCTGGAGATTTATGGATATCGACTAGTTGCGGTGGAGGTGCAGGCATCGGGGATCCTATGGAAAGGGACCCAATAGCGATATTACGAGATATCGAAAATGGGACAGCAACCCGTGAAGTTGCAGAGCGGCAATATGGTGTGGTCTTTGATGCATCTGGAAATATTGATTTTGAGAAGACCGAACAGCTTCGCAATCAGATAAAGAAAGATAGACTTGAACGTGGAATTTTTGGATTAGAATACATTAAAACAATGGTGGATAAAAGAGAAAGGGGGGATTTACCTAAAATAGCACTTGATTTCATAAAAGAGACAGAAGAATTTTCGCCTGCATTTAAAGAACTTTTAGAAGCTGAAAAGAGACTGGTAGTTGAAAACAACGTAATTGAAACTGGGATAAAAAAAGTTTCCGAAGGAAAGACGATTATGGAACTCACACCATATCTCAATATAGTCGAAGATTCTAAAGGGGAAATATGGATCGCATGTAGCAAATGCGATACAATATACTGTGAACCTAATGAGAATTACAAGTATTACGCACTAGTTAGAGAACGTGATCCTGCAGAAGTTCAACCAGGTCGACTTGCATTTGACAAGAATTGGGTGGTTTATCGCGAATTCTATTGTCCAGGATGTGGAACCCAGATTGAAGTTGAAGCAGTTCCACCTGGATGGCCCATTTTAAGCAATTATCAATTTAAGGAATTCGAGGGGAGCAAAAAATGACAGAAAAGGAGCATTTCATCATAAAGGAGAAAGATGTACAACCTGTTACGGTAAAGCACGCATTCGGAGATGCAGTATTTCGGGAGTTAGCTAAGATAAAAGATGTTCTGTTTGTGGTAGGAATCTTGTACCCAGGTAGTGGTACGGAAACCCATACTCATGGGGATTCAACGGAAATATATTATGTGATATCTGGACACCCAACGTTCCAAGTAGGATCTGAAAAAATTGAAGGTGAAACTGGAGATGTAATTGTGATTCCACCTGGGACAAACCATTCAGTAAAGAATGACAGTGGAATAGTAGCAAAAGTAGTTCTAATCCATGTTCCTAATTGAATTTTCTTCAACTAAAAGTAATCATGGTATGAAATATGCATAAGGTGTTAAAAATGGAAAAAAATAACTTAACGTTTCAAGACATCATCTATGAAGTTAGGGATAACAGTGCTTGGATAATTATAAATAGACCTCATAAATACAACGCATTCAGGACCTTAACTCTAAAAGAATTATATCTAGCATTAGAGCGAGCCGAATTAGACGAAAATATACGTACCATGGTTTTAAGGGGGGCGGGAGATAAAGCATTTTGCACTGGTGGAGACCTGGATGAAGCTTCTCAAGAAAGTGGCTACAATAAAGAAATGAATTACTGGCACAAAAAAGTACATCAAATGATAAGAAGTGTGAGTAAGCCTGTCATAGCTGCTGTTAACGGTTGGGCTATTGGAGGTGGACACATACTTCATCTCATATGCGATATTTCAATAGCTGCTGATACAGCCAAATTTGGTCAAGCTGGTCCAAGAGTTGGTAGCTTTGATGCGGGATTTGGAGCAGCATATCTTGCGAGAGTTGTAGGGGAAAAGAAGGCAAGAGAGATCTGGTTTTTATGCAGAACCTACACCGCACAAGAAGCTTTAGAAATGGGATTAGTTAACAAGGTTGTACCTCTCTTAGAACTTGATGACGAAGTTCAAAAATGGTGCAATGAAATATCAGAAATGAGTCCCACAGCAATAAGATTTTTAAAAGCTGCTTTGAATGCTGAAACAGATCACATATTTGGTTTTGAAGGGATGTCTGAGGTAGCTGTAAGACTCTATTGGAACTCCAAGGAAGCTAAATATTATAAAGAAAAATTCTTGAAAGAGAAAAAGAGAAAGCCCAAGTGATATTAAAATAAGTGCTTTTCCTTTTGGGGGTGTTTTGCCTATGGAGATAAAGAATGTTGCAGTAGTAGGTGCGGGTGCAATGGGGCATGCAATTGCAGAAGTAGTCGCAATGCATGGTTTCAATGTATGGCTTATGGATATTAGTGAAGAGGTGCTTAAAAAGAATTTTAAAAAAATAAAAGAAGGGCTTAAAAAGAGTTATGATCGGGGATACCTTAAGGAAGATGTAGATAGAGTATTAGAAAGAATAAAAACAACCATTGAACTTTCAGAAGCTGTAAAGAATGTTGACTTAGTAATAGAAGCAGTCCCAGAGATATTTGATCTAAAAGCGAAAGTATTTAGCGAAATAGAGCAGAACTGTCCAGAACACACAATTTTCGCAACCAACACATCATCTATGAGTATTACAGAGTTGGCTGGCAAAACAAAAAGGGCGGAAAAATTTATCGGAATGCATTTTTTTAATCCACCAAAAACACTTAAGCTTCTGGAAATAATTTGGGGAGAAAAAACATGTGAGGAGACAATTAAATCGGTTGAAGAATTTGCAAAAAAGATAGATCGGGTTATAATCCACGTTAAGAAAGATGTACCAGGATTCATTGTGAATAGAATGTTTGTTACCATGTCTAATGAAGCTGCATGGGCCTTAGAAATGGACGAGGGTACTATTGAAGAGATCGACTCAGCTGTGAAATATAATATGGGTCTTCCAATGGGTCTTTTCGAGTTGCACGATATTCTGGGTGGTGGAAGTATTGACATCAGTTATCATGTGCTTGAATATTTTAGACAAACCCTTGGTGAAACCTACCGTCCAGCCCCTCCATTTGAAAGACTTTACAAAGCCGGAAATTACGGAAAGAAGACTGGAAAAGGATTCTACGATTGGAGTGGTGACAGGAAGAACGAAGTTCCACTAAAACCAGGAGCAAAATTTGATCTTCTTAGGCTTATAGCTCCAGCAGTCAACGAAGCAGCATGGTTGATTGAAAAAAAGGTTACAACACCGGAGGAAATAGATATTGCGGTTATCCATGGACTCAACTATCCAAGAGGTCTTCTTAGAATGGCTGACGAAATTGGAATAGACAAAATTGTCGCAAAACTTAATGATTTGTATAAAAGGTACAAAGAGGACAGGTATAAAGCCAACCCGATTTTGCAGAAAATGATGGAAGAGAACAAGCTTGGCAGAAAAACGGGTGAAGGATTCTACAGATACGATAAAGGCCTTTATGAGTTTATACTGATTGAAAAGATTGACAGGATTGGAATAATAAAGTTAAACAGACCGAAAAGAGCCAATTCACTGAACGTTACATTTCTGAAGGAGCTCGAAGATGCTGTTGAAATGTTTGAAGAAGATGAAGATGTGAGGGTTATCTTGATAACTGGTGTTGGCAAAAATTTCTGTGCGGGGGCAGATATAACGGCGTTCGCTTCAGGTAGGCCTGATATGGTTACAGAGTTCAGTCAAACAGGGCACAGAGTTTTTAGAAAAATTGAGCTATCTTCGAAACCCGTAATAGCTGCAATAAACGGGCCAGCTCTTGGAGGGGGATTCGAGCTTGCATTAGCTTGTGATCTGAGAGTCATGAGTGAAAAAGCTTTTTTAGCTCTTCCAGAGCTTAATCTAGGGATCATCCCAGGATGGGGAGGGACGCAAAGGCTTGGATATATTGTGGGCGTTTCGAGGCTCAAAGAAGTAATAATGCTCAAAAAGAACCTCGATGCTCCTACCGCAATGAATTTGGGGATTGTAAGCGAAATATACCCCACTGAGCAGTTCTGGGATAAGAGCTTAGAGTTTGCTAAGAAGGTGGCTGATCTTCCCCCAGTAGCTGTGAAGTACCTGAAGAAGGTGATAGCTCATGGTGTCATGGCGTTACTCGAATCTGGATGTTTAATAGAATCCGAAGCTTCTGGAGATATGTCACTGACAAATGATGTTGCAGAAGGAATTCAAGCTTTTTCATATAGAAGAAAGCCTAACTTTAAAGGGAACTAAGAGAGATAAGTAAGAGATTTTATTAGCTTTTTACAATCTCTAATTAAATGAATTTTATTAGTTTGGCCTTGTGCTCGAATCTTGGTAGTGTATGTGGAGGAACGAGTCTTATTACTGGTTTTACAAATAATTTCTCTTTACAGGCATTTTCTATGGCCTTTTTTAATACTGGTAATTCCTTCTCATTTACGTTTTCACCATATTCTACTTCAACAATGAGTTCTTGAA